>CADBUT010000290.1 GCA_902797925.1 uncultured Spirochaetaceae bacterium | reverse complement strand
TTCGCCAGAATATGCAGACCGCCGCGACTTGTATCATCTTTATCAGCTTTTGAACCACCTCAACATGTTCGGCAGCAGCTACTATGGCGAAGTAACTGCCATTCTTGACGAATACGCTTGAGCGGCAGCCGCTTCGATGGGGCGCGTTGTGCACACGCCGCGCCGTTGTGCAACTCGCCCAAGCTTGCCGCGTAATCAGCTTATAGCACAGTCTTAATCCAGCCGAGCACACCGTCGGGCAGTTCAGCATACATCGGCGTGCCGTCGTCAAACATAAGGTTGCAGTGCATCGGGTTTACAAGGCAGTGCTGCCCCATTTCAATGCCAAAATTGATAGAAGCAATGCCTTTGTCGCCGTTGTAAATCCATTCGGGCGTAAAAATGTAGCAGTGCTTCATTCTTTTTAAGTCTGGCAGGCGCGGCACAATTTCATCTTTATAGCTGTTGAATTCATCATGCTTGCAGATTGCAAAGAACAGGCGCACGCCGTTCTTATCGAGCTGATAAAGCACAGAATTATCTGAAATGCTGCTTGTGCCAATAGGAATAAGCGCATTAAAAAAAGCAGGGTAGGCGGCCGCCATTGTAAAGACCATCGTTGCACCGGCTGAATTGCCGAACAAAAACTTTTTGCCCGCGCCGCCGTTCGGTTCTGCATGTTCTTTGATAAAGCTGTTTATCAGATTGTAGAGCGGCCCGGCGTAGTCTTCGCCCCAAGTGTCAGTCACTTCGCCGTTTTCGTTGCGCTTTTCATTTGCAAGCGGCACAAGCACATAAGCGCCGCCAATCTGTTTCTGATACTTTTCCGTGGCGTAAAATTCTGCGCCTGTATAGTTGATGCAGATGTCGCCTTCAAGCGCATTTGAGCGGCCGTGCAGAAAAATCAAAACAGGGTAGGCTTTTCCTTTTTCGTATCCGTGCTCCGTCGGGTCAAAGAAATAGTATTTCATTCCGGCGGCGTTACCGCTTTTAAAAAGGCTGAAATATTCGCCGACTTTGTATGTCGGGTTATAAGAAATAAAGCTGCCTTCAGGCATTTCGTCTGCCCACGGCGGTGTTGGTCTTGTGTCTTCCATTTTATGCTCCTGTGCTAAATTATAGACCCGAACATGAAGATTGTCATTAAAGTATTAGACTAGTAGAAAAAACATGCGCATTATAGTAAAAATACAATGTATGAATAGTGAAGCAAAATCGTTTTACAAGTCTTTGACAAATGTTGTCGGCCCGATGGCGATTCAGAATCTTATTTCTGCCGCGGTCAGTTCTGCCGACGTCATTATGCTCGGCTATGTCGGCCAGACTGCAATTGCAGCAACTTCTCTTGCCGGAAACGTGGCCTTTATTCTTTTTATGATTTCTACAGGCATTTCTTCCGGGCTTGTAATGCTCGGCGCACAATATTGGGGCAAGCAGGATTTAGGCTCAATCAAAACACTGCTCGGCATCGCGCTGCGAATCTGCTGCACAGTTGAAATAATCGTCGCGGTTGTTGCCGCCGTATACCCGCGCATTCTTATGCTGATTTTTACGGATGACCCGCTTATGATAGCTGAAGGCTGCAAATATCTCCGCGCGGTGAGCTTTTCTTATGTGTGCTTGTCTTTTTCGCAGATGTATCAGGCCGCGTTCAAGAGCATTGAGCGCGTCAAGATTGTCACAATCTGCTCGACTTCAACATTGTTCTTGAACATCGGGCTGAATGCCGTGTTCATTTTCGGGCTTTTCGGCGTGCCTAAGATGGGCATTATCGGCGTAGGCATTGCAACTTCAATTGCGCGCTGCGTTGAAATGATTTTCTGCTTTATTTATGCTTCGTGCCACAAAGACATCGGCTTTTCGGTTTCGTGCATTTTCAGACGGAACAAGCTGCTTACAAAAGATTTTTTCAAATACTCAATGCCCGCTCTCGGCAACGAGCTTGTCTGGGGCGCGGCTTTTGCGATGTATTCAGTCATAATGGGGCATCTCGGCGAAGACATTGTTGCGGCTAATTCAGTTGTGAACACAGTGCGCCAGCTTGCAAGCGTTCTCTGCTTCGGCATGGCTTATGGCGGCGCAATCGTGCTCGGCAAAGACATGGGTGCAGGCCGGCTTGACGTTGCCGAGCGCAATGCGTCACGCCTGGCGAGAAGCACAATTCTTTCAGGCGTTTTGGGCTGCGTGCTGATGATCTGCCTTTATCCGGTTTTGCCTTACATTGCAGACTTGAACGAAACAGCGGCGCATTACAGGAACGTGCTGCTCTTTATCAACGCTTATTCGGTTATAGGCGCGGCGACAAACACTGTGCTTATCTGCGGAATTTTCCGTGCCGGCGGCGACTCAAAGTTCGGTTTCATCATGGACATGATAAGCATGTGGTGCGTGTCTGTGCCGATTGGCTTGTTTGTTGCGTTTGTGCTCAAGCTGCCGCCACTTTGGGTTTATTTCATTCTTTATCTCGATGAATTCGAGAAGATGCCTGTCGTTGTACATCATTACTTTAAGAAAGGATGGCTGAAAAATATCACACGGTAATGCTGTTTTGTGATAGAATGAACTATATGAAGGTGCTTTTCCGTAACAGGATAATAAAGATTTCTGCAGCTGTTTTCTTTTTGGTCATAGCCGCACTTGCAGTTTTTCATCTGATTTCTGATCAGCGAAGAAGCAAAGAAGAAAGCAAGATTATAAATGACATCAATTCTCTGAAACTGGTTAAATACAAAGACGAAACGGTTTATTCAGACTTGCAGATTTTGCTTGAGCTTGCGTCAAAGAAATATTCAGATTCGTTCCTCGGCTTTATCAATGAGCGTATTTCTTTTCTGTATAAGTCTATGGGCGACGATTTGCATTATTATACTTCGCTCGGCAAGGCGCTTTATTATCTTGAAAAAGGCCAGAATTTTCAGACAATGCTGAACCTTTATGCGGATTTAATCGACTATCAGTATATTCCTAACGGAAATTATGACCTTGCGGAGCAGATTCTTCTAAAAATTGAGAGCATTGAGCGTGTTGAAGGCATAAAAGAGACGCGCATGAAAACCACAATCTACCGCATTAAAGGCGACGTTGCGTATTACAACCAGAATTATGCGTCTGCGTCTGAAATGTACGCTGTTGCGGAACAGGTTTTGCAAGAATCTGCAAAGCCAGAGCAAGGCTTTTTCCTGCCGATTGCTGAAGTGCATGAAGCGCGCAATCTGATTGAGCTTGGCAAATTCAGCGAAGCAGAAAAACTTCTTGAAAAATATATCGAGATTGAAGGACACGGCGGAACGCAAAGCTATCCGTTTGAAGACGTCGTAATAAAGCTCTGCACAATTCCGCTTTATCAGGCGGCATGCTGCATTTATGCGCATAACGGCGATTATGAAAATCTGAAAACATGCATCGAAAGGCTCATCGATTATTCTTACAAGCAGACTTTTGAGAGAATGGCGCTCATAACTTTGCTGAAACTTAAAACCGAATATGGTTTGCCGCCTGAACTTGAGAACTTCATTCAGAAGAAGCTTGACAGCCTTTATTCGGTTATCTACTTACAAGATTCAAAGAGCTATACAGATATGTGTAACTCTCAGATAAACTCTACGATTTCGCTTCTTGAAGAAGCTGAATTCATCAGGACTGAAAAAAAGCGCAGCTTCATAATTTTCTGCTCTTTCGGGCTTTTGTGCATTGCGCTTGCATTGCTTGCGTTCAAGATAAAGCAGAAAAGTTATATTGATGAATTGACAGGTACATTTAATAGAAGATATCTGAACAAAAAGCTTGCCAGAAACGAAAAGCACCATATTCCGTATTCTGTTATAATGCTCGACATAGACGATTTTAAGCATGTGAATGATACTTACGGCCACGATACAGGTGACATCGTGCTGAAGAGCATCGGCGAAATTCTGAACTACAGATGCCGTCCAAAGAAAATCGAAGCTTTCCGTTATGGCGGCGAAGAATTTGTTCTGCTGATTTACGCAGACGAAATCTTGTCACCGGCTGTAATTGCAGAAAATATCCGCCATGAAGTAATGGCACAAAAATGGCATTTTAACGAAACAGTCACGGTTTCGCTTGGCGTTGCAGATAAATCCACGACGGAAGAAGGTTTGTCAATAATCAAGCAGGCTGATATTTTCCTGTATTATGCGAAAAGGCACGGCAAAAATCAGGTCTGCGCCGGCATAACCGAAGGGTAAAGCTCAAAAAATTGGGCTTTTCAGTTTATGCTGCTTTTGACACTTGGAGCTTGAAAAATGGAAATAAAACTTGAACCGGAAATCTCGTTGAAAGAATATCAGATGCTGCGGGGCACTACAAGCTGGGCAAAACTGACTGACAGGCAGGTAAAAAAGCTTTTGAAGCATTCGGCATTCAAGGTTAGAGCTAAGGCAGACGGAAAAACTGTCGGAATGGCAAGAATCATTTTTGATTACGGCTACACGGCTTATGTTTCAGATGTGATTGTGCTTGCTGATTTTCAAGGTCATGGCATTGGCAAAATGATGATGGAAGACCTTTTGGCAAGGCTTAAGGCTGCTTCTGAGCCGGGCGGTTTCCTGAATGTTGTGCTTCAGGCTGCACCGGGCAAATCAGGCTTTTATGAAAAGCTGGGCTTTACAAAACGTACGGAAGAAACCGGCTGGGGCATGTGCCTCCGCTATAATTCAAATTGAAAAAGGCAGATTTTAATTATAAAAGCTGGGAGAAAAAAATGATTTCAAACCACCCGATTGCGTTAGTTCCATTGTGCGGAACGGAAAAGCTTGCAGAAAGCATAATGCATTATCTTACAAACGTTTATAACAACGAGCAGTGCCGCATAATCAATATTGACATTATCCGCTTTTCAACAGGCGATGCGAAGGCGGTGCTTGCTGAAAGTATCCGCGGCTACGATGTGTTTATACTGATGGATGTCGGCAATTATTCCTGTTCGTTTGAGATTCACGACAAGATTAATTACATGTCGCCTGACGAGCATTTTCAAAACCTCAAGCGCACAATCTCTGCAATGGGCGGAAAAGCTTACCGGCTGAACCTTATTTCTCCGCTGCTTTATGCAAGCCGGCAGGACAGAAGAATTTCGCGCGAATCACTTGATTGTGCCGTGGCGTTGCGCGAACTTGAGAATATCGGGGTAGAGAATATTACGGCTTTTGATGTGCACGACAGCCGTGTTGCAAATGCTATACCATTCACAGGGCTAGACAGCCTTTTCCCGAGCTATCAGTCAATTAAGGCAATCAAGAAAAATTTTCCGGATGTTAAATTCTGCGAGAAAGACGCGCTTTTTGTGTCGCCTGATTTGGGCGGCACGAACCGTAACTTCAGATATGCTAATGAGCTTCAGCTTGACATGGGCGTTTTCTACAAGCGCCGTTCCACAGAAAAAATGGTTGACGGCAATTATCAGGTTGAGGTGCATAAGTACATCGGCCCGGATGTAAAAGGCAAGGACATTTTTGTAGTTGACGACATAATATGCACCGGTACCACAATCCTTGATGTGGCAAGATACTGCAAGCAGAACGGCGCGAAAAGGGTCTTTATCATCGTAACGTTTGCGCTTTTTTCAAAAGGAATTGAAGAATTCAATAAAGCCTACGAAAACAAGGAAATTGAAGCGATTTTTATTACAAATGCATCTTATGTGCGCGATGAAGTTAAAGCTTCGCCGTGGTATCATGTGGTTGACATAACAAAATATATAGCGATTTACATTCAGTCGATAAACGAAGGTTCTTCTATTTCAAAGCTTCTTGACCCGCACAAAAAAATCCAGAAGCTGCTGGATAAAGACCGCGAGAAAACAGCTGATTAATGCGGAGGCGGGGCTTCTGCTAGTCGGTGCGTCTGACAGTCTGTTTAGCAGTTGCCCTCTGCACGTATTTTCAGTGCATCAGACCGCCGTGCTAAAATGAACGGACACCGGCGAAAAAGCTCCGGAACTTTATGGTGAAGCTTATATGTTGAACTTGGAAAGTTCTGTATACGGTTTGCAGAGGGCAAGCCCAAGTGAGGCAATTTTCATGGTGTTTCTTTTTAGTGTTTTTTCCTCAAAAAGCCGCAGCGTCTCTTCATAGCCTTTTTTGAACTGATAGGGATTCAGCTTGACCGCAAGTGCCGTATGCGGGTACCAATTACATGGCAGATAATTGTGGTTTCCGCCTGCTTCAAAAAGAGGCAGAAACATTTCATGCAGGATTGAATTCAATTCTTTAAAGTGCGCGGCAGCTTCTTCTGCAGGATAAAGGAAAATGACTTTGTCATAAAAACTATTGACTCCGGAAAAGCTGAAAACAGTGCTGAAAACGGCGGCTTTGTCTGCAAAATCAGCAAACACTTTTTTTAGCAGCTGCAAATTATTTTCGGCAGCATGAAACATTCCAAGCGTAATATGCGGCGGCACAGAATGCTGTATCATGTAGTTATTGCCTGTTACAAGCGATATACGTTCAGCAGCGTGCCGGAGCTGTGCGGCAGAAGCGTCATCAAAATAGAGGCTGACTGAATATGTTGAAAAAACCTGAGTATGTTTATCCATTCTGTTTATTATTAGTCAGCAGAGTCTGAACTTTTTCAAGAATTGTGATGTCTGCCGGAAGCCATTTCACTGAACGCAGGTTTCCGGCGGTAAGCCACGCTGCGTTTTCGTGTTCCAGAAGCTCAAGGTTCCCGCTGATAATTCTGCACTCAAAGCACTGCATTGAAAGGTGAAAAGCGGGATAGTTATATTCAATTGTACCGATATGCTCTCCGACATGAATTTCTGTAGCAAGTTCCTCGCGGATTTCTCTCTTAAGTGCAGATTCCGGTGACTCACCGGGTTCAATCTTCCCGCCAGGAAATTCCCACCAGCCCTTGTATTCGCCGTAACCGCGCTGTGTTGCAAAAACAGAGCGGACGCCTTCATGTGAGATTTTGAAAATGACAGCTGCAACTACGGAAACAGTTTTCATGGACAAGCCTTTTTACATCTTCCAATCTTATGTTACAGATAACTGCACACGTCTATTATAGCATATAATCTGCGTGTACGGATTAAGTACAATGTAATGATAGCAGAATTTATTTAACGCTTTTGCTGCTCTTGACCATCGAAGTGCATTGCGATAGGATGAATGTACTTCCATGGGGGAGTAGCAAGCGTTTGATGCGTAACAAGCCAACATTCCGGTTTTAGCCTGGCTTGTGTTAAATTGCGAGACTCATGTATAGCAAGAGATGGATTCAGACTGTACATGAGCGATGATGAATTATAGCCCGGGTACAGATTTGTATCCGGGATTTTTTTGCTCTTGCCAATTCTATTTGTTAAGGCAGTACTATGAATTTTAGCTGGATTTTCTTTATCAACAGCGTCCTGCTCGGAGTGGGGCTTGCAATGGACGCTTTTTCTGTTTCAATGGCGAACGGACTAAACGAATCTGCCATGAAAAAAAAGCGCATGTGTCTTGTCGCCGGAGTTTTTGCATTTTTTCAGTTTATAATGCCGCTGGCCGGCTGGTTCTGCGTCTACACGTTCCTCGAGTATTTCAGCAAATTCAGCAAGTTTATCCCGTGGATTGCGCTGCTGCTTCTGCTTTACATTGGCGGTAAGATGATTTTTGAAGCCGTACACGAAGAAAAAGCCGGAAACGGAAATGCTGCAAGCGGTGAAGACGGCGGAATCAAAAAAGCTGATTGCATTAGTCTTAGCTTTGCAACGCTTCTTTTGCAGGGCATTGCCACTTCGATTGATGCGCTTTCTGTGGGCTTTACGATTGCTGATTACAGGTTTCATGAAGCTTTGACGGCTTCGCTCATAATTGCTGTTGTAACGTTCGCAATCTGCTTTGCAGGGCTGCATCTTGGCAAAAAAGCCGGAAATCATCTGAGCGAAAAAGCTGATGTTCTCGGCGGATTAATCCTTATCGGAATCGGTATAGAAATTTTTGTAAAAGGTGTGTTCTTTTAGAGCTTCCGCAAGTGACGTGCTAAAATGAACGGGCACCGTGCGAATGAATAAGCTGCGCTATTGTTTTTTGCCATAATCTGTGCTAGCTTCTATATATTATGGAAAACACAGAAAAGAAAAGCACGGCATATTATTACAGGCTTGATATTTACAGGTTTATTTTCACAATCCTTGTGGTTATCTTGCACTTTGAAACTTTTTACAAAACCTTTCCGAAACTTTATCATTTGTCCAGAGGCTTTTACAGAAGCGTTGATTTTTTCTTTTTGTTGAGCGGATTTTTATTGTATAAATCATTCCGCAGTAACCGCTATAAAAATGCACTGGATTTTACTTTTGCAAAAGCTAGTAGATTGATAGCTATAAATTTCATTGTAGTATTGTTTACCTGTTTTTTCATAGGGCTGGTTCCTATAAATTCATTTGCCGCTATTTTCTCTGTAATAAAGAATTTCGTTTATCATATATTGTGTACTATACCAAATATGTTGTTCCTTCAGGAATTTATTCCTGTTTTTGAATCTTTTTGTCATGAAGGTGATTACTTTGCACCTTTATGGTACATTTCAGCCATGCTGGTGAGCGGCTTTATCTGGTTCTGGGCTCTTACAGCTTCACAAAAGAAATACGGCGGTTCAGACAGAGTTTCTGGCTGGGCTTTTATTTTGCCTGTTCTTATATTGTCGCTTCTGTTTAATGTGTTCGGGCAGCTTAATCTTTCTCAAGGCTTTGTTCCGGGGCTGAATCTACCGCATGGTTTCTTGCGCGGCTTTGCTGATATGGGGCTGGGTGTTTTCTGTGCCGGTTTCAGTATTCGCATAAGCAATAAGAAAATTGCCGCTATGCTTAAGGTGCTGTTGCCATTATTGCTGCTTGTGCTCGTTTGCTATGCAGCGCAGACTGCATTCGATTTCGTTTTTGTTATTTTCTGCTGTTTTGTGCTTATGTTCGAATTTTCAATTGAAGACGAGCCGTGTAAGCCGGTTCAGAAAATATGCAAGTTTGCAGGCAAAGCTTCAATTCCGATATATTTCTCTCATGCGTTTGTCATTATTTTCGTTTATACACCAATAATTCAGAAATTCGGTTCTCTTGCTGATAATTGGCCGCTCGCTTTGATTGTGCGCACCGTTTTTGTCGTTCTGGCTTCGGTTGCTGCCTGGTTGCTGTCAAAGCCAGCAAAAATTATGCTTGACAGATTTTTCAGCTGCTTCAAATCTGAATCTGAAAAGACAGCCGAAGACGGCGCAGAATAGTGCTTTGAGCAGCAGTTGTTGCGGCCGCTATTCACAAAAGCTTCTTGTGTTTCGCGGCGGCTGCAGTGCAAGTAACTTTGCGTACCTGCTTACGTCCGCTTTTAGTGCAGCAGACCGCCGTGGTAATAGCACTCGTAGACTTTGACATCGTTGCAGAAAATTTCTTCATAGCCTTGAAACCACTCAAAAGTTCCGCTTACGGAAGTCTTGTAAATGTATTCGCCGGACTGATAAAATTCAGGGCCGCGGAAAGGCATTTTCTTGTCGGCGGCGCGTAACGCTTCTTTTAAGAAGTTGCCGCTGAATTTTTCGTCAAGCACGCGCCCAAGATAGTTCATCGCATAAACAGCCTTGCCGTCTTTCCAGACAGCTTCTTCGCCTGCAAACTGTTCGCTGCCCACATAAGTGTCGTGGTATACAAACGCGCCGCGCTCATAGCGGAAGTCGTGTGAATCAAGCCGCGTAGACGGCACTTCGTTTGAAAAGGCGGCATAAGTGTTTACATTTGCTTCAAGCCGAAAATCTATGATTTCGTCGATATTTGTCATCGGCGTTTTGGCAGGAGCAACGGCGCAGGCCTGGTCTTTTACAAGATAGTCTACAGTCACGTTCATCAGATTGCTTATCTGAATCAAATTCGAAATATCGGGGTAAGACTGGCCGGCTTCCCATTTGGCAACAGCGGCCCTCGAAATGTTGAGCTTTTCGGCAAGGTCTTCTTGCGTAAGCCCTTTGCTCTTTCTCAAAATCTGAAGTTTCTCACAAAAAGTCATAGTTTCTCCTAATTAAAGCTTTAGCAAAGCACAAGCGCCGGCGCTTTTCAGCTTTACGGTGAAAGCATACACTCAATTCTTTTTGATTGCCATCAACCGCGCGTAACCAATCTGTTACTTTTAGTATACACGCAAAACGCTTATAGACTCAATTTCGAGTTTTGGTAAAAAGTGTCATTCCCGCACTTGATGCGGGAATCTTGCAATATTGGCATTGAGATTGTCGGGTTAAGCCCGACAATGACAAATTTCATTAAGATTTACACTAAATTTGAAAGTGAAATATTGAATCTAAGAAAATTCACTGATTAATTTTTTTATAGTGCTGGTATATTATGCCAAAAACATGAAAGACACCACAATGAACATGACGGCCGGAAATCCGGTCAAGCTTATATTGATTTTCTCTGTTCCGCTGCTTATCGGCAACATT
>CADBUT010000289.1 GCA_902797925.1 uncultured Spirochaetaceae bacterium | reverse complement strand
GCAGTCTGCGCCCTGCTCTTTTGCTTCTTCCGCGATTGCGGCGGCTTTTCCAAGCCCGATGCCGAATTTCGGGTGCGGGTTGCGGTTAGTCAAAATCAAGCAGTCACAGATTTCCATGCCGAGCGTCTTTACAAGCCCAAAAAGCTCCTGCAATTCTTCTCTGCCGCTTCTTTCCGGGGCTGAAAAAGCTGATAGTTCAGGCTCTTTTATGGCTTCTTCTGGTGCGGCGCTTTCTGCTTCGTGTGCATTGTTTGTGCTGCCCGAATCATGAACAGCAAAAATTGATTGACTGCTTTTTTTGGCTTTTGCGTCTGCCTTGCTTGAGGCAAAAACGTCAAAATGCGCCGCATTTATCGATTCAGCTTTTACGCAGCCAACTAGAAAGGCGCGTACAGGCTTTTCTTCTTCTCTGACTTCAAACATTGCAAAGTTCCGGCATTGAAATGCGGTTATGCTTCATCAGCAGGCTCTTCATCAGTTTCATCATCATCGTCATCGTCTTTGCCGGCGGTTTCAGGTTCGTCTGTCTCAAGAGTCTTGAAAAATTCCTGCTCAAGCGGTTTAAGCTCATTGTTTATTGATTTAACCTGAAAGCAGTCATAAACCAAAATCAGCGCGGTTACGGCTATGATAAGCCCCATAATCAGCAGAAACCACCATTGCGGCGTGTCTGTCTTATAAGACTGGTACAAATAATAAATGATAACAGCAATTACAAAAGCGCAGATGCTCCTGTTGCGGTCATAGCCCTGCTTTTTCTTTTTCAGCTCTTCGATTTTCTCTTGAAGTTCCTTATTTTCCATAGCTCAAGTATATAAGAAAAGATTTATGGGAGACAAGCGGAATAATGAACATCTATGTGAGCGGATAGTAACGACATAATCCAATGCTACGGTTGCTAGAATTTCTGTGTAAGTTTATAATTTTAGCAAGAATTACTTAACAGATTGCCGAACCTAACGGAGAAAGAAGTATGAAAAAGACGATTACAATTTAGGTTTTATCGATGTCAAAACAAAGTGAGAAAAAGGAAATGTATTATGCTGAATAAAAAGTTCATATTAATTTTGGTCTGCGTATTAACAAGTCTGTTGATATACGCAGAATCTGGAACGATTGGTTTCTATGATTCGATAAATCCACACCATGAATATACTTTTAATAGTGGCGGAAAGCAGAACAGATATAGAATTCAAATGAAGGTTGCTCATTATACCTTTTACATCGATGCAGAATCTTGCAATCAGTTTGAGTGTTTCCCAAATTTTGAAATGGGAATATCGAGAGAAGAAGGAGGATTTAGTTATCTAACTCCAAATTATAATGTACTATCGATTTTTCCAGAAATCATCCTTAAAGATGAAAATCAAAAAGATATTTTCTCTATAAAAGGGATATCAAGATATGAAGGCGGTTATAATTATAATTGCTGTGTAACAGATTGGAAAGTCTATGAAAAAGGGCTTTTGCTTGATGTTTTGTTGGTTGACGACATATGGAAGAATGATACGCCAAAAAAACTGAAAAGAATTTATCTTGAGTTAAAAGATGATGGAAAATATTATGAAACCGAAAATGATGAAAGCTTCGGAAATTTAAGAAAAAGCTATTCAGCGTATGATTTTCTGGATAGGGTTTTGTTTGCCTATTACAGACCCTTTAGTTATTATGGATACGGTATATATAAAATGGGAAGTGGAAAAAATATAGAAAGCGTTCTTATTTCCAATATACTTTATTATAACAAGACAGATGACGGCATAGAATTCATAACTCCATACGGCTGTGGCTTTTTCGATTTTCAGACAGAATCTATGTCTTTAGTTCCCAAAGAGAAATATCTTGGAAGAGAATTCACTTATTCTCCTTATAATAAAGATTGGTACTGGAAGATAAAAGAGAAACGGAAAATGATAACTGAATCAGACTTAAATCCTCCTGATATAAAAATTCCTTTGATGGATAATGATTTAGATTATTATTCCAATAGAAAACAAGTAGAAAAAGAGCAAAAAGAACAAGACCAGTCACTGAAAGCAGAACTGCTGGCACAGTAGCGGCGAAAAAGTACTGCTATACACAAGCGCATTTTTGCCTTACTATAAGACATTATGAAAAGGCTTTTGTTTTCGTTTTTTGCTTATTGTTTTGTTTTTTGCGCGGTGTCAACTTTTGCTTTTGGCAAGCG
>CADBUT010000288.1 GCA_902797925.1 uncultured Spirochaetaceae bacterium | reverse complement strand
CACTGAGCTTTTGCTGTCTGGCCAGACGGACAAACGATTACACCTTTGTCGAGGTATGGCTTAAGAACGTCCATAGCACCGCCAAAGAAGAAGTTGATGTTGTTGTCACCTGGGTCACCTGTGAAGAATTCCATGTAAACAGGATCAGAAGCTGAACGTGTTTTAAGACCAAGTTTGTCTACGAGGTAGTCGCCCTGGATTGTACCAACTTTGTAGTTGTCGAATGTTGCATAGTAAGAAACAGCTTTTGTGTTCATAATAAGGCGGTCATAAGCGATAACCTTAATATTCTTTTTCTGTGCTGATTCAAGAACGTTAGAAAGTGAGTTACCGTCGATAGATGCGATAACGAGAACTTTACAGCCGCTTGTAATCATGTTTTCAAGCTGTGATACCTGTGTGTTGATGTCGTTTGCTGCGAACTGAAGGTCTACTGTGTAACCAGCTTTTTCAAGCTGAGCCTTCATGTTTGAACCGTCCTGGTTCCAGCGCTGCAAGTCTTTTGTAGGCATTGAAACGCCAACTTTTGTTGAAGAACTTCCACCCTTTCCGCTACAGCTAACGAAAAGACCTGTGAAGGCAATGCTCAAAACCAAAAGAGCACAAATAATTTTTTTCATAAGAAAATCTCCTTTCCTTTTTTTACAAAAATCACAAAATTATGTGCAAATCAGTACAAAGCACACTCTTAAAATGATTCTTGTATTTTTCTTGTTAAGGCTATTATCTAATGGAATCGCCGGGAATTCTTCGGATTTTCTTGCTGACTTTTAGGACAATCTTTTTTTATGCGCAGATTTTTTCAGCCCGATAAGGATTTTTTTGTGCTTATATTTGTGCTAAAGTGTTTCGCATTAGACTTATCTATAATTATAGAATCATTTAGCGAAACGACCAAGTTTACGCAAGCGTAAACTTGTAACCGGTGCACAACGTCCATCTTCGCGAAAAGCGCTTATTTTTTCGGGGTGCCGAGCGGGGTAAAATCGTTTACATCTATGCAGTATGTAATACCTGCCCCCTTTGTCTGAAGACATGGCAGCGAGCGTACCGCATCAAGAATTGCGTCAGACTTTGACTTTTCAGCAAGAATAAGCAGCATCTCTTTTTCAGGCACAATTGTAATGCCGAAGAATTTAGCGTCATCTTCTCTGCCTGTACCGCGCGCATTTATGATTGTACCGCCGCCGGCACCGGCTTTTCTTGCAGCAGCCATTACATCGTCTGCAAAGCCGTCATTGACAATAATGCTGATTAATGTGTGTGTCGCTTCTGCCATAGAATCTTCCTTTTGAATGTTTATGCTTGAATTTTTAAGAAATTTCTCTACATCAATTGTAAAAACAATGCCGAAACCACTTTTTTCTTTTGAGGCTTCTTGAAGAACGGCTGTGCGTACCGCGCCATACAGCTCATCGTCAAGAAGCATATAAATCAAATCTTTGCGCGTGTCACCGAGACCGAGCATTTCAAGAACCTGGTTTCTTGCAGTACCCCTGCCCATAAGTACAGTTCCGCCGGTAGCACCCGCCTTTCTCGCAGCCAAAGTTATGCGCTCACTTTTTCCATGAGGAACAATACAAATCAGTAGTTTCAATTTGCACCACCTTTTTTAGCGGCAGATTTTTCAGCCTTATTATTATAAAGGATACCCAAAATCTGAATTGTTATAAGCGGTGCCATTGCAACAAGTGCTATAACACCGAATGCGTCTGTAAGCGGGTTGCCGCCCAAAGCATTTGAGATGCCGAGCGTAAACGAAAGAATAAACGTCGTTGTCATAGGGCCAGAAGCTACACCGCCAGAATCGAACGCGATTGCGGTAAACAGCCCCGGACAGAAAAACGTAAGCAAAAGAGCAACAGCGTAACCCGCAAGCAGAACATACCAAAGACTGAAACCAGTCAAAACCCTCAGAATGCTTAAACCGACAGAAAAAGCAACGCCGAAAGAAAGAGCCGCAAAAATAACGCTCCGCCTGATTGTGCCGCCAGAAATTTCCTCAACCTGTCTGGTTAAAACCCAGACAGCAGGCTCTGCGCATACAACGACAGCGCCAAGAAAAACGCCGATTAACACAAGTATATAGCGGTAATCTGTCAATGCAACAGTATAACCTATAATGTCGCCTGCGGGCATAAAACCGCCGTTTACACCGAGCATAAAAAGCACAAGCCCGACAAACGCATAAACAAGTCCCACAGACATACGCATTATAGCATGGGGCGGCAGATGAAGCAGCGTAAACTGAAAAACCACAAACATTACGATTAACGGCAGCAGGGCTTTTGCCACATCAACAAGCACTTCAGGCAAAAGACGGGTATATACTCCGCGCCCGGTTTTTTGCGGCGAAGCTTCAGTCTGTGCGGTCTCTGATATCTGCTGCATTTGTGTTTCAACTGCGGTTTCAGGCTGCGGCTCTGTTTCTGCTGCCTTCTGTGCCGGAGAAGAGCCTGTCATGCAGATACCGAGAATCAGCACTGCCAGAACCGGGCCGATTGAAGCCATGCCTGTCATGCCGAAACTTGCGTCCTTGCCGCCTTTTCCACGGCTTTGAACTGCGGCGACACCGACACCAAGCGCAAGAATGAACGGTACTGTCATCGGTCCGGTAGTTGCTCCGCCGGAATCAAACGCCACAGCAAGATAATCTTTTGGCGCGGCAGCAGCGGCAATAAAAACAAGCACATAAAAGCCTGTAAGAAGATATTTCAGCGGAATGTGAAGAACTGTTCTCAAAAGCCCGATTGACGTAAAAAGCCCGATACCGACGGCAATCATAAGCAGAAGAACAGCCGCGTTTGTGTTTTGGGCAACCGAACAGACCTGCTTTGCAAGAACCTGTACGTCTGGTTCGGCTATTGTAATGAAAAACCCGATAATAAAGGCTGAGATCAAAAGAAGCGGCAGATTGCGTCTGCTTGTAAGGGCTGCACCGGCTTTTTCGCCAATCGGCAGAATACCGATATCTGCGCCCAGCAGAAAAAGCGCAAGTCCGAGGATAGTAAACAAAGAACCGATGAGAAACTGCAATGTCATGGCTGTGCCAAGCGGCGCAATTGTCCAGTTCAGCACAAGGACAATCACGCTTATAGGCAGAATCGAAACGGCAGTTTCCTTTAATTTATTAAGCAAGGTATTTTCCTAAAAGCAAATTAAGTTACACTGATTTATAGCAAATTCCCGTGCTTTGTTCCAGAACCGGAGTTGCGCGGCACTAAAAGCTTTCTTCACTTCAAGTGAATTACCATGATTCATAATAAATGGGAATACTATTTCCCAGCAGACCATTACCATCACCCACATTGTCAATAGTAATATCCGCCCAGTCTGCTGTAGTTCCTTGATAATAAATTTCACCGTTAGCCAGATCGAAAGCATATGATTCAATAGCCCTTACAGTTATCGGTATATAAACTTTGTTAAACGTTGCTCCTGAAAAACAACTTGTACCTATCCTATTAATACTGGAAGGAATTGTAATTACATCAAGACTTGGACAATGACTGAACAGCTGCCCCGGAAGATAATTTCCTGGAAATATTACGTTACCCAAATCTACGGTAGTAACCTTTGAATATCCTAAAACAGCTCCATTAAAAATTACGCCAGAACCCTTATTAAACGTAAGTCCAGATCCACTCAATCCATTACTGCCGAAAGCAAAGTCACCTAACGAAGCATTGTCTCCAACAGTAATAACGGAAACTGCTGAACACATATCAAAAGCTTGTATGCCTACTGTCGCATTATTACCAATAGTAATACTTGTAAGATTAGTGCACTCTTTAAAAGCCATTTCCTCAATTATCATACCAGCAGGTATAGTTACACTTGTTAATGTTGTATTGTTCCTGAAAGCTTCTGCTGCAACTTTTTTGACAGGCTTTCCGTGTACACTTGACGGTATTACAAGGTTTGCAGGAAGCGGATTTCCAGGTGTATCAGTAAAATGCAGCGCTCCATCAGCATCAAGCCATAAGCATTCTT
>CADBUT010000287.1 GCA_902797925.1 uncultured Spirochaetaceae bacterium | reverse complement strand
TGTCGCGCTCTTCCGGAATGCGATAATAGGCTGAATCATCGCTGTTGAAAACGCGGTACATTTCTTTTACCATGCGTGTAATGCTTCTTACGCGCGGCTTTCCGTTTGTGATTTTAGTCAGCTGAAGCTTGCCTAAATCTTCTTCCAGTTTATCAAGCGCAAACATGTTGGCAGGGTCTTTGAAGGCGTCTTCTTCGTCGAACTCAATCATAACGTCGTAGCTGTAAATGTTTCCGAGCTTTGTTTCAAGAATTTTTTCGATTCGCTGCACAAACGGAACTTTGTTACCCATGAACTTTAAATAATCCATGTTTACTTCCATTTTCAAAAGACCTGGAACACAGAGGGCAATTACAAGAACAGAAAGAATGGTAACAAGTTTGCTGTGCTTTACAATCTTTTTGCCGATTCCTTCAAAAATCAAATCTGCTTTTGTTGCGCCTTTTGTTTCTGCAAGAGAAGGTGCTTTGTCTTTGCCAAAGCTAAGAAATATCGGAATTAAAAGTACAACATAAATATAGACCATCAAAACTACGCCGGCTGCAACAGCACCAAGCCAAACCATCGGTCTGATGCTTGCAAACAGGAACGAAAGAAGCGAAACAGCAGTTGTAATTACTGTAAACAGAATTGGCCAGCCAGATTCGCCGACAGCTTCAATTACAGATTGCTTTCTTTTGCCGGTTTGCCTGAAATGCATTTTGAAGGCATTTATGTAGTGCAGCGCATAACCGATAGAAAGCGCCATTCCCAAAAGAACAGGCAGTGACATCATGTCTGAATCTGCCGGAATGTTCAAAAGGCCTGTAAAGCCAAGCACTGTGCCGATGCCGAAAAGAGTAGCAACAAACGGTACGATTACGCCCGAAACGGAACGCACGAAAATGATGAGACAAATCAGCATTACTAAAAAGCCCAAGCCTATTCTGGAAACAAAATCTTTTGTAAGAACGTCTTCTTTTTCGGCTGTGGTGTATGCGCTACCGATTGGCATCAAAGTCCAGCGGTCGCTTTTGAATTCGTCGCTCATTATGACTTTTTCTGCGGCATGGCCAACAGCTGAAACATCTTCGCTTTCGTTTTTGAACGGATTGAGCTTTAAGGAAAGCCAGCATTCTTTTGCATTATCTGAAACAAGGTTGTTTACGATTGATTCGCGGCTCATGATAAAAGCTTTTTTTTCAGCAAGCTCCTGAGCGTCTGTAGGAATGCCATCGTCAAAAGGGCTTTTAACTTCAAAGCCTTCTTCATCACCGATTGGAATTGAAATAGTTGTAAGCGAAGTTACCTTGTCTGCAAAAGGCACTTCCTGTTCCAGCCTTTCACCAAGCCGGTCAATCATGTTAAGAACGTCCGGGGCAAAAACATCATCAGCCTGAACCAAAACAAGAACATGCTGGTCATTGCCAAAGACTTCTTTGAAATGGTCTGAGTTCTTCTTGATTTCGCTGCCGTTTACAATCCAGTCGCTGTTGCTGCTTTCCGTGCGGAAATTCCTCATTCCAGAAAGGCAGATAAGCGTCCACGCCAAAAGCACGAACAGACAAAGCCAGCGGTGCTTTATTTGCCCTTCGCCGACCTTGCGGAAAAACAAATTGATTTTTGAGATTTTCATAAAAAACTCCGTTATTTATCATTTGTGTTAGCCCTTGCTAACCTGGTGATATATTAACTGGCTGAAAGCTCTGTTTTCTATCAAAAGTCGATACACTTTTAACACTTTTCGCTCAAATTTATCTTGATTTTGCTACGTATACGTAGTATATTAACCCGCAGGGAGATTCGCTATGCTGTCTAAAACTTCAATCGTAATTTGCGGAATGCTTTTGCAGGGCGAGATGAACGCCTACGACATGCTCAAGATGATTGACAATATGAACATGCAGTACTGGCACCCGATTGGCGCGACCACGCTTTATGAAACTTGCATTAGGCTCGAAAAGAAGGGCTTTATAGAAGATACGGATAAAGCTGACAACAAAGCTATTTACCGTATTACTGAATCTGGAAAAGCCGAGCTGAAATCAACTGTTTGCGCCCTTTTTGAGCGTGTCGATTTTGATTCTGTCTGGTTTTGCCTGGCCGTAATGTATTCCGGTGTTCTTACCAAAGAAGAGCTTGAAGAGGAAAAGCAAAAAAGGGCGGCTCTTCTTGATGAATATGAAAAAGGCACAATCGAAAACCGCGACAAAATGCTTGCGGCAAAAGTTCCGTACATCGATATCTGCGCAATCGACCGGATGATTCAGATAATTCAAATGGAAAAAGAAACTCTTGCAAAACTATGAAAAAAGATAAGGACAAAAATTTATGCAAAAACTCAAGCTGTTATTTTTATGTGTTGGTATGGAAATACTGTTAATCGTCTTTGTAGCAACAGCTAATTTTAAGCCGGCGCCTGTCTTGTATTTTGTTTTCTA
>CADBUT010000286.1 GCA_902797925.1 uncultured Spirochaetaceae bacterium | reverse complement strand
TATAAATTTGCTAATTCTGTTGCGTTCATGAATCCGATTAAATCATCAAAATTTGCAGATTTGAATAAGCAAATTGATTTGACAATTCGCTAAAAACGAATTAAATTCTCATATAGCGATTATTGTAGCGAATAATATAATCATAAAGCGAGTATTATTCGCATTTTAAAAACACCAAACTCAATTGATGCAGGAGAAGAAAACCAATACTTTGCGTAGCCAAAGTAGGTGAAGTTGGGAGAAGGAGATATTGATGAAGAAAAAGCTTGTTGTTCTGTTCGTTTTGTTATGTTTCATTTGCAATTCTATTTTTGGTTATGAAGATTTTTATAATAATGAAGAAGCACACGCTTATTATGAAGGAACAAGTGACACTGTTAATATACAAGCTTACATATCTAAATATAAAGATAATTTAATGGCTTTGACTTGGCCGCGTACATTTCATCCAAATCTTTCAAAATTGACTAAACGAGAAACGCAACTTCTGGAAATTGCTCTTGAAGAATATGATTTAAAGCCTAAAGAAATATATAGCATATATTTGTCATTAGATTATAAAGCGTTATTTATCATAGCTCTAATTAATTCTGGTTCAAATGATTCTTATAATTATACATGGTGGGGATTAGGTTGGCTGTGATTAGAAGGGATGTATTATGTGTATTACAGAAAGAATGACAGAAGCGTGTTATGAAACTGCAAAATCAATTTTTCCAATTAAAGATAAAATAACCGAATCAGCAAAAACAGTTGAAAAAGAAACAGGAATGAATCTTAATTCTGTAAAAGATTATATTAGAAATTTCTTTTCAATGATAAATGGTGAAAAAGTGGAATTTGCAATGAGTAAAGCAGATGCACACTACTATTTTGAGCATATTTACAATGATTTTGGGATTGAAAAACTTATCAATGCTATTTTTTCGTTTCAACGCTATTTAAACTGTGACAATCAAAATCATCCAGGTTTACAAGAGCTAGTTAATAGTTTTATGAATGAATATGTTTTCCAAAATTTGAAAATAGGTAAAATTGCAACATTCGTATTATTGCCCATTCTAAATTCAAATTGTTTGACAGAAGAGGAAATAAATAGTTTGCAAGATAAAAGATATTGCAATGAAACTTTTAATCTTTATATTCCAGTTTTAAAAATATATGAAAACAAAAATGCATATAGATATTATTCAGCACAGAAACACTTAATTTTTTATGGGAAAAGCAAATTCTTGGTTACAAATGATTGGTATGAAGATGAAAAACGCCATAATATGAAACCGCTTTGTGATTGGATTTTAAAGTATATGCATAAACTCTGTTAGAGTAATTGCTTCCAAAAAACATCTTATTGATTAATAAATTCTTTCAGCTTCATGCTGAATCAAGTATAATTTGTCATAAAAAGGAGGTAATTATTATGACAAGTATGAAAAAGCTTATTGCTGTGTTGTTGATGGGTCTTATGATTGGTTGTGCAGTTTTTGCGGAAGCTCACAAAAAACAAGTCATTGTAAAGTATACAATGAGCACGTCAGAAAGATCTTTTAGTGAGATCAAGAAAGCAACAGTTATTCCTGAAGGCTGGCATGTTGTGCAGATTGTATGCATTCCTAGTCAAAAGACTTATACTGACTTTCTTATTGTTCTGGAGGAGAACTAATAGCACCGCATATAAGCCCGGCGAAAGCTGGGCTTTGTGTTTCCTGCAGATAAACACAAGCTTTCTGCATATTATCCGCAAATTTATATGCAGATAAACGGCACAAATATGCAGAAAATGCGTACAACAGAAAGGCGGATTGTATGTGTTTTAGCCTTTATCTTTTGCACATATGTGATATAATCGAATCATGAATGCGAATGTGCTGACAAAAGCAACTGATATTCTCAAAAAGGCAGGGTGCACAGAAGTTTATCTGTTCGGCTCACAGGCAACTGGGCATGCTCATGCGAATTCTGATGTAGACTTAGGTGTATTCGGGCTTTCGCCTTCATTGTTTTTCCGTACTCATTTTGAACTTGAAAACGCATTGAACATGAAAGTTGATTTAGTAGATTTTGATTATGAGCGTTCTTTTTACGAAATGCTTAACAGTATTGGAGAGTTAAAGAAAATTGGTTGATTCAGAATTAAAGACCAAGATACTTTTCGAAATCTCAGAAATAGATGAGCTTCTGGAAAAGGCATCAATTTTATCTCAAAAATGCAAAATCCAAGAACCAGATTTTATAGAACTTAGTGCGGTCGGGTCTACGATTCATTCTTTTTATAATGGCTTAGAAAATATCTTTCTTCTGATACAAAAACATATCGACAAGGAAATTTCTTCTAGTGAACGCTGGCATAGCGAATTGCTTGTTTCAATGTTTAAAGAAAATGAAAACAGAAAAGCAGTTCTTGATAAATCGTTGCAGCTGCCGCTTACGGATTACATGGGTTTTCGCCATTTTTTCCGTCACTCTTATGGGTATCATTTGAGATGGGATTTAGCGCAGCCTCTTTTTGAGAATATGCCGGATATATGGAATTCCGTAAAAGGCTGCATATTAAGCTTTATCGGATAGCATTGAATAAAATGCGTTCAACCTGCTCTTAGCAGCTTAGTTGCCGGTGACGTGGCTTCTGGATTTTGAGATTGTCGAAATCGTAAAGCCCTGCATTATCATTTCGGGGTAGAGGTCAATCAAAATTGAAGGAAGAGCGTTTGTCCAGACGTGTCCTATCATTATTGCAGAACCGTTTTTTGCAGCCAGTTCCATGCCGAGCTTGACAGCTGTTTCAATGTCCTTTTTATTTTGAGTGTTGTCTAGAAAAACCGTTCTTTCCCATAACGGCAAGTCGCGCTGGGCGGCAACTTTTTTGGCTACGCTTGACGGAGTCGTTCTTGAATCTAAGAAATAAAGCTGTTCGGCGCGGCATACGTCCATAACTGCGCCCAAAAGATTTTCATTTTCAGTTATAAGTGAACCTTCATGGTTGTTTATGCCGGACACTGGCCCCAAAGACGCAATATTCTGTCTTACAAGGTCGTAAACTTCGTCGGCAGTCATGTCAGGCTTTATTGCGCAAGGCCCCGGATCTACAGAACGGTTTTTTGCCTGCATCGGCTGGTGAAGAATTACCTCTTTGCCGCTATTTCTGGCTTTTTGTGCCGCCTGTGCAGAATAGTCAAGTCCCGGCAATACGGCAACAGTTATTGGAAATGGCAGCTCTAAAAAAGGCTGAAGCTGTGTCATATTGTGTCCGGCGTCGTCAAAGACAAAAATCAGTGTGCCGGTTGACTGCATGACAGCACCTGCCGGAGATACATTGCTTTTGCCTGTACTTGTGTTTTGTTCTTCCTGCTGTGCCTTTGCAACCAGACTGCCTGATTCTGCGTCCAAAAGATTGTCCTGTACAGTGTTTTGGGCGCTCAAACCCTGTGCAGCCCCAGTGCCGACGGTTTCCTGTGCCTGAATCTGCTCGTTCTGAATTATTGGCGCCGGAATAGCTGTAAGCGGTACTTGCTTTGCAATGCCGGAAACTTCTGCTGTTACAGCGTCTATAGACGGATTGTCTGAATTCAGTGTATCAGCTGCTGCCTTGTTTGATTTTGCAGTAACTGCGCCTGAAGAGTTCGTTATTTCCATTTTGCCGTTTTCTGAACGCAGAATGCGTGTCTGGCTTTTCTTGGTCTTTTTTTCAGGCTTTTGTTCCGTATTCTGAGCTTTTTTTGCAGCCTGTTCCGTTTTAAATGCCGGTTCTATGTCGGCAATTGTCGGTTCAGAATATCTTGACTGAATTAAAATGCATGTTGATAAAAGTCCGATAAAAACAACAAGAATTATAGAAAGCAGAATAAGAATCTTGTTTTTAGGCAAATTTATTTTTTTTGTCTTTTTCAATTGAATACCGCCATGAAGAGCAATCTTTGCACTCTATAATTTCGGCATAAAAGGGTACTGTATTTAGCCTGAATGTCGGGTTTCTCCGAATTTAAGGCTTTTAAAACAAAAAAGGCGGCCTCTTTAGTGTCATGCAGAACCAAGTTCGGAATGACGCTCTTAGCAGGCAGCCTTTTTAAGCCGGCAACAAACCGGAAAATTATTCTACATAAAGAATTGAAGCAGTCCGTCCGTCAACGGTATAAGCCCGCTCGGAATTCTGCAGATCAATCATGGCATTTATACCGTTGTAGAAGTTATAGTAATAAACTCCCGGTGGCAGCGGCAGCTCAATCTGGTATACGCCTGGAGAAACTTCTGTAAGCTCGTACATGTAAGAATCCCAGTTGTTGAAAGTGCCGCCCAGGCGTATTGTCTGACCGCTTGTTCCGTAATAAACAAAGCGGACTTTGCCGTTATTTTCTTTTTCTGTTACCGGAGCAGGTTTTTCAACTGCTATAATAGAAAGCATTGAATTTGTCGTCTTGTCAAATGAACGGCGCGCATTAAGCGGGTCTGTCGTCCATAAGCCGTCAATTACAAGCTTATAAGAAACTTCATCGAGGTCTTTCGGGTATTGGGTTATGTAAAAAAGTACAGAATCAACCGGTTTTCCGTCAGTCTCGTAATGCGAAAGCCGCTGGAACGGGTGAATTATGCGGAAATTTTCAAAACCAAAAGCAATACCTACAAATCTTGCAGATTTGTCTGCTGTAAAGATAAGGTAGCCGTCCTGAACGTAAGGCGGGCAGGGCTGCTCAATCTGGTCAATAATTTTTGAGCGTGCATAGTCAGCAATGTCTTTTGATGTTGTAGGCTCTATTTTTTTATCTGCAGCAAAAATGCTAAATGAGATTATTGCAAATAGAAATAAACATAAATATTTTTTCATGCACTCCGGCCTTTTAAAAACTTGATTAGAAAACACCTTATTAATCGGCAATTAAAAGATAAAACATAAACTAAAAAAGATAAAGCTTTTTTTAAGGCTTGATAGAGTGTCTTTTTCATAAAAATAAATTTAGAGATTCCATTAATGAAAAAAATGAGTTATCATCTAATGTATGAAACATTTAAGATTATTCACAGCATTGCTGGTTTTCAGCTTTGCGGGTGTTGCTGTGTTTGCAACAGGCGCGCAGGACACTTCTCTTAATGAGGCTAAACGAGTATTAGGAACAGAATCTTCTGAAAGTTCTGCTTCAAAAACTAAAAAAGCAACAACTACGACCACTGCAAAAACTGATGAATCTGCACAGGTTAACAGCAGATATGGATTTTCTAATGATGATGCTGTTCAGGCATTGAAGGCTGCTCTCAATGAAGGTGCAAAAGTTGCGTCTTCGCAGCTTTCAAAAGAAGACGCTTACTACAAGAATCCGCTTTATTACATCGATATGCCGAAAGATGCGGAAAAGCTTGTGGCCACTGTATCAAAGCTGCCGAACGGAAAGAAAAACATTGAGAATGTAATTCTCCGCCTGAACCGCACGGCAGAAGCTTGCGCTGCTGAGATTATTCCGGTTTTTGCAGAAGCAATTACAGGCATGACTGTCGGCGACGGTGTTGCAATTGTTACGGGCAAAGACAACGCTGCGACAGAATATCTTAAGAAAAAGACCTACGAACAGCTTGTTTCGCTTTATAAACCGAAAATCGCGGCGGCTCTTGATCAGAAGCTTGTAGGCAGCATGTCTGCAAACGAAGCATGGGAAAAGCTTACAGCAACATACAATAAGGCTGGCGGTACAGCAAACAAGGTTTCGTCTATTTTCGGCAAAGAAGCTGTAAAAGAAGTTGACGTTGACTTGGCGCAATATGCAACAGAAAAAGCTCTCGATGCTGTCTTCTTAAAGATTGCAGATGAAGAAGCTGAAATCCGTGACAAGCCGCTTGAATATTCTTCTGACATAATCAGAAAAGTTTTCGGCTCAAGAAAATAGTTGCGTGTTTTCAGTGCAGATGCAAATTAGCAGAAAAGCCGCCCGGCAGGTTCGGGCGGTTTTTTTGTGTCTTGCGCCTTTCAGTTTGACATATACCGGCGCATATTCAGTTTTTTACGCGGAATTCAACCCAGCGTATCTTTTTCTTTTCTACAGCTTCTTTAAGCGAACGCTCTCTTTGAGAAAGCTGCGAGCTGTTCGTCTTTATCTCAACAAAAAGAATCTCGTCAACGCTGTCGTTTTCTTCAAGCCCGGCAAAAGCGATAAAGTCTATGGGTTTGCCGAC
Organism: uncultured Spirochaetaceae bacterium; assembly: GCA_902797925.1. GTDB lineage: Bacteria > Spirochaetota > Spirochaetia > Treponematales > Treponemataceae > UBA1240. The sequence continues at coordinate 2,728 of CADBUT010000286.1, read as the reverse complement.
AAAGCGGCAGTCTGCCGGGTTGCACGGAAAATTAGGCAGAAAAGGCGAAATCTGCTCGACAAGCTGGCCGTTAAGTACAGAACGTGAACGCCGCACTGCATCTGCTCTTGCTTCTTCTATAAGCTTCAGCTGCTCTTTTTGCGCTTCTGCACTTCCGGCTTTCTTGCCAAGATAAAAGCAGAGCATGAAAATCATCAGCAAAAAGAGCAGCAGTGCAAAACCTATAAAAAAAATACCGATTTTTGTTGTACCCAAAAGCAGGTTAAAATTGTTTAATGCTGTGTTCATGGCAGATTCGACGTTCATGAATCAACAATAATGGTTTTGGGCGTTACATACAAGCTTTCTTAACATGGCAGTTTTTTCAGCCGATAAACAGAAACGAATCTTGTATTAGCCTTAAGTTTCAGCTGAATTTGTAACAGGAGATTTTATGAAGAATGAAATCAAGAGATTGAAGAAATGCTTTTTTCTATTTTTGTTTGCATCTGCTTTTATATCTTTGAGTGCAGAGCGTTTTACATTCAAGTATAATGAAGGTGATAAATACAGGGTGCTTTCATCGGTGCACGAAGATATTTATTATAACGGACTTTTCGACCACCATGCGGAAATTATAAACCGTATTTCTGTTAATGTTCCGTCTGTTGACGGTGAGCAGGCTGAACACGATGCAGTATTTATGACTTCAGAAGCATCGTCAGACCGTTCGGGCAGACCGGTTTTCACATGGGGCGAAGAATATCACAGCATTTTTAAGCGGGACAAGTTCGGTAAATATGATATTGGCGACGAATATTTCATGCCTGTTGTAAGAAATGTGCCGGTTTTTCCAGATAAAGACCTGCAGCCCGGCGATACTTGGAATGCTGACGGTGAAGAAGCCCATGATTTACGGCGCGGCTTTAACCTGAACACTCCGTTCAAAGTTCCTGTTAAAGTTCAGTACACTTATGCCGGCCCTGAAACTGTAAACGGCAAAGTGCTGCACAAGATTCTTGCAAAATACAACATGAATTTTGTAAACAGACAGAGACCTGTTGACAGAACTATAGATTATCCTTTTGAGACAATGGGCTTTTCGAGCCAGACGATTTATTGGAATGCGGAAAACGGTGCAATAGAATTTTATGACGAAGAATTCCGCATTGTCTTAGAAACAATCAGCGGAACAACCATTGTTTTTGAAGGCACGGCTCATGCAGAAGTTGCTGACCTTGTGCGAATCAAGCCGGAAGTTGTTGTAAACGATGTGCAGAATCAGATTAAAGATTTGGGCATTGACAACACACAGGTTACTGCAACTGAAAAAGGTATTACAATCAGTATTGAGAATATTCAGTTTAAGGCAGATTCCGCTGTTCTTCAGGACAGCGAAAAGCGCAAGCTTGAGAAAATTGCAAAAATCCTTGAGCTTTATCCTGACAACGACCTGCTTGTTACAGGCCATACCGCCCTCGCAGGCAACGCTAAATCAAGACAGGAACTCTCTGAGGAGCGCGCACAGGCTGTTGCAAATTACCTGATTGAATTGGGCGTAAAAGATGCGTACCACATCTTCTCGAAGGGCTTCGGTGCAGAGCAGCCTATCGCCGAAAACCGTACAGAAGCGGGCAGAGCAAGAAACCGCCGCGTAGAGATTACGATTCTGAATCAGTAGTTTTTTTTGCCAGACTTGATAAAACAAATAAACCCCGGTCATTTTGCACCGGGGTTGTTTTTTGTTTTTAGAGTTAAAGTTAATTTGTTTGTCTTATTCGGCTGTTTCGGCAGATGCTTCTGCCTGTGCTTCGGTTGAAGCGGCTTCCTGTTCTTCTTTTTTGACAGAAGCCTGAACAGCCTTAAGCTTTTTCTTGCTGAACTTTCTTGGCTTCTTGCGGTAGTTCACAATATAGGCAATGAGATTAAGATATGCGATTACGCAGATCGTACATAAAATAACACGAAAATCGGTGAAAACACCTTGTACAACGTCTTGAACTTCGGAAAAATTCATATCATAATTATCGGACAAATTACTAATTTCTTTATGGACTCACAATGATTGGTATAATCGATTACAATGCAGGTAACATTAAGAGTGTGGAAATGGCACTCGATTCAATGAATATTCCGTATGTTCTTGGGAAAAAACCGGAAGATTTGAAAAATGCCGACAGATTAATTTTCCCGGGTGTAGGCGATGCGGCTTATGCAATGTCTCAGCTTAAGCAGACAGGCTTTGACTCTTTCTTAAAAGACCATGCTCAGGCAAAAACGCCCATAATGGGCATCTGCCTCGGCTCGCAGATTATTTTTGAGCATTCAGAAGAGGGCGACACCGACTGCCTCGGCCTTGTTCCGGGCAAAATCACTCATTTTAAGAATATCTTTGAACGCGAAGGAATTCCTACAGACGGTTTGAAAATTCCGCACATGGGCTGGAACGACGTTCACTGCAAGGAAGACCCGGTTTTCAACAACATAAACGAAGGCACGGCCTTTTATTTTGTTCATTCTTATGTAATCGAACCTGCCCATTGGAATGCTGTAAGGGCTTTTTGCGAATACGGAATAAAAGTGCCTGCCGTAATAAGGCACGAATCAATTATTGCTTGCCAGTTCCATCCTGAAAAATCGGGCGAACCGGGCTTGCGGCTTCTGAAAAATTTCTGCCTCCCGGAAGGAGACCTTTCATGTTAAAAAAGCGAATCATTGTCTGCCTTGACGTAAAAGACGGACGTACTAC
>CADBUT010000285.1 GCA_902797925.1 uncultured Spirochaetaceae bacterium | reverse complement strand
ACAAAAACAGCGAAGCTAATGCACCGCTTCCGGTAGCTTACCGCGACATTTCTCTTGGAATGAACATTGACGACGTTAAGCAGATGCTTCTGTCAGACAAGCTTTATGGCTACCGCGGCGAACGCGATGTTTCGCTTCTGCCTACACAAAACAGAGTTCTTATTGAAAGCGAAGGGCTTTCATTCCTAAACAGAAGCTGGTTTCAGTTTTACCAGGATAAGCTTTATACAATGACTTTTAAGCTTGACAGCGACCGCGTTGACTTTTATTCAGTTTTTAAGTCTTTGCAGGACAAATACGGTGAGCCTACAAGCCTAGACCCTGAAAAGATTGTCTGGAAAGATGACAGAGTAACACTCAGCCTTGAGCGGCCTCTCGTGTTGAAATTTATAGACACTCAGGTTTTTGCTGAAATTCAGAATACTTCAAAAGTCAATAAGAACATCGAAGAATTGACCCGCAAAGGTTTCTTAGACAGCTTATGAGCCGCTCAAAATTTGCCGTTTTTGCAGCAGTTTTTCTTGCAGCAGCGTGCCTTTTAAGCTGCAAAGAAAATGCAGGAAACAAAACCACTTTACAGATTATCTGCCGCGACGGCAAAACCAAGACAGTAAAAGCCGAACTGGCCATAACGCCGCAAGAGCAGCAGACAGGTTTTATGTTCCGCAAAGACATACCTGAGGGCACAGGCATGCTTTTTGTTTTTAAAAACGAGCAGCTTTTAACCTTCTGGATGAAAAACACCCCTACACCGCTTTCTATTGCCTACATAGACTCAAACGGAATTATCAGAGACATTTTTGACATGCAGCCTTTCAGCCTTGAAACTATAGCAAGCACAACAAAAGCACGCTATGCTCTTGAAGTTCCGCAAGGCTGGTTTGCCAAAGAAGGCATAGAAGTTGGTGACAGGCTCAAAATCACAGACAAGATAAAATAAAACTTGTCATGCCGAATTCAGTTCGGAATGACGGGGAAATTTACCAATAATTTAGCGTATAAAGATTGTCGGGTCACGCCAGACAATGACATTTTTAAGCTCAAAAGCCTGCTTTTGAAAACTCGAAATTGAACCTATAAATCTACAGAATCGCTTTCAAGCTGTTCAAGCAGCTGCTTTGCAAGCACATCATCGGGATCAAATTCAAGCACAGCAAGGAAAAATTTTCTAGCCTGTGCAATATCACCGCTTTTCATTGAAACATAGCCGAGATTAGACATAATCTTTGTGTTGTCAGGCTCAAGACTTAATGCCCGGAGCAGAAGCTTTTTGGCTTCTTCAATCTCTCCAAGTTCAAGCAGACAGATTGCAAGCTCATTGAAGGTGTCGGTGTTTTCGCCGCCGCACGCTATTGCCTGATTAAAGGCTGATTTTGCGTCTTCCCAGCGTTCAAGGCGTCTTAATGCCCAGCCAAGCATAAACCATGCGTTCCAGACTTTCGGGTTTTTCTCAAGAAACTGGCGGATCTGCTCCATGCCCTTCTCTTCTCCACCCATCGAAATAAAGTCGTAGGCGGCCTTAAACTGCTCGTCTTCAAGATTGCGTGAAGAAATATCGGCAACAATTTCAGCCGCGCGGTCATGCTTGTAGCGCTCGTTTTCAGACAAATCCTTAACATCAACAGAAGAAATAAGCGAAAGATAAGTTTCCAGCACTTCTTTGGCGCGGGCAAAGTTTTTCTGCTTAAGAAAGAAAAAACCTGCATTAAAAAAAGCGTCCGGTACTGGATTTTCGGACATCATCGCCTGTCTGTAATATGTATAAGCCTGGTCATCGCAGGCATCAGCATCTTCTGACAAGCCTGATTTGCGGTACGATGAACCGCGTTCATCATAAAAAAGCGCAGAATTTACCAGAGTTCCGACATCTTCCGGGTCAAAGCCGCGGAGAGCTGAAAAAATCTCTTCTGCGATATCGTAATCTTCGTTTCTGGCTTTTAAAATTGCGGCTTCGGTCAGTTCCTTTTTTATATCAGGGCGCACAGCCTTAAGCAGAGAACGGTAATACGGCAGATGAACATTTTCTTTTTCGTATGCCATAATCGTTAATATGCCGGCCAGAATCATTTCCCATGAAAGAGATGATGTATCAAACTGATTTTCCATTGCGGCAGTTTTCTGCACAGGAAGAGGAATTGTCACATCAATTTGAAAGGCATTTGCTGGAACAGTAAAATTTTCCGGTATTGTGATATACACAACAGAATCAAGTGGATTTTGCATAATCGTTTCTTTTTATTTGAGAGAATCAAGGCTCACATTAGCTTCATTTTCAGAAAGCTGGTTTATGCGGACATCTGTAATATAATTGTTGATGCGGAGCTTATAAGCCATCGGCACAGATTTTTCGTCGTAAAGTATGCGCGCAACAACCAAATCTTTGCGGCCTTCAATCTCGTCAACAGCAACAACAACGCCACGCACGTAGATTGTCTCGCGCGGGTCTTCAAACTCAAAACGCACCATCACAATCTGTTTGATAATAAATGCTTTGAGCCCGACAAGTATGAGCTTTGCACCAGAAAAAGACAAATCTCTCAATACACAGTGACGCGGAACATTCTGAACATAAACAATAGATTCTTCGCTCTGAAGTCCGAGCTTGCGCTTTGAATTCGGGTTGAGCGCAATGCGTTCCTCGCGGCGGCGCACGGCATTTGCGTTTGCTTCAAGAAGGCTGCCCATAATTGAAATTAAATCATCCGGCGGACGGTTGACGTAAGATAATGTTACTACAACCAGATCTTCAGAATTCATATATGGAACAAAGTCGTCAAAGCGTGTGTTGACAAAGAAAACAATCGGTTGAGAATCTGCCGGAATAAAGCAGAAATGCAGATTTGCAGACTGATTCTCCTTTAAGGCTTTAAAAGCACCGCCACTTTTGCTGACAACAACTTTTGCACCGAGAAGAGAAGCTGAATTCAATATACATGGCCATTGCCCGGCGGCACATTTTATATATATCTGCCTAGGATTAAGACAAAGTGTTTTGATAATTTCTTTTGTAAATACAACGTCAATATCACGATACATATCGTAATATCGGCTTAGCTGCTGACTAGTAACCACGCCCATAAACAAAATGATAGTTTATTATAGATAATTCGTCAATCAGAAAACACCTGTCTTACATGATATGTATACAAACAATTTCCCTAAGACATACAAAAACAGCTTTTTTTCGGGTAAAGTCATTGACATTTTTTTAAAATGAATGTATCTTTTTACACATCCACGGGGGCGTAGCGAAGCTGGTTATCGCGCTGGCCTGTCACGCCGGAGATCGCGGGTTCGAGCCCCGTCGCTCCCGTATAGCTCACCAATTCGGTGAGCTTTTTTTATAGCGCCTAAACAGGGTTTGTATGGCGCATCGAGGAAAAAGCCGTGCAAAAGCACTTGCAATTTCCGCCAAACTCTGATTTTATATACTTTACTTGGATTTTGCCGGAATTCCAGTGAAATCCGTCAACGGGTAGTAGCGCAGGGGTAGCGCGCTTGGTTCGGGACCAAGAAGTCGGGGGTTCAAATCCCCCCTGCCCGACTAAAGACTTTCCTTCAACGGAAAGTCTTTTTTTATGCCCGCAAAGATTTGCAATATTCATCTTAGAGGACAACACACAAATTCCACGAATTTTTCAAAAAAAGCATATTTTTTTCAGAATTCGCTTGACATCAAGTTATATTTCTTGTAATTTAATTGTATACAATACAATTAAATTACAAGCGAGGTATTTTATGGAACTTACATTGACAAAAGCTAATTTCAAATCAGAAGTTTTGGAATCAAAGATTCCTGTTCTCGTAGATTTCTGGGCTTCATGGTGCGGCCCATGCAAGATGATGGGGCCTGTCGTTTCAGAGATTGCCGAAGAAAAGCAGGGCGCAATCAAAGTCGGCAAAGTCAACGTAGATGATGAAGCCGAGCTTGCCGCCGAATACGGCATATCAAGCATTCCATGCTTTATCTTGTTCAAAGACGGAAAAGCCGAAAAGCAGGCTGTCGGCGGCATGGCGAAAGAAGATCTGCTCGAAAGCTTCGGGCTGTAGCAATAAACCCGGCGGACAAGCTGAAAAGCAGCACACCGGAGCATCAGCAACAGCAGCCAGACAAGTTCCGGCAAGCTAAATCGTTATATACAAATTATTTGGGGACAAACATGAATTTATATGATTTTACTGTTAAAGATAATCTCGGCAACGATGTTCAGCTTTCAAAATATAAGGGCAAGGTTCTGCTCATCGTAAACACGGCAACAAGCTGCGGTTTTACGCCGCAATATGCCGGGCTTCAGGAGCTTTATGACAAATATAATGCACAGGGTTTTGAAATTTTGGATTTTCCGTGCAACCAGTTTGCATCTCAAGCACCTGGTACAGACGAAGAAATCTCGAAATTCTGCACGCTGAACTACAAAACAACCTTCCCGCGCTTCAAGAAAATCGAAGTGAACGGCGAAAACGCTGAGCCGCTCTACAAATTCCTCAAGGAAAAGCAGAAAGGTTTGGGCAAATCAGACATCAAATGGAATTTCACGAAATTTCTTGCTGACAAAGACGGAAACATCGTAAAGCGTTTTGCGCCGGTTGCAACCCCAGCTTCAATGGAAAATAACATCGCGGAGCTGTTGAAATGAGCGGCTCAAATAATCGCAAAAATCAAACCGAAGCAAGCTACGATTCGCTGCTTTTGCAGAACCAGCTGTGCTTTCCGCTTTATGCGTGTGCAAAAGAGATTGTGCGCCGCTACAAGCCGTTTCTTGACGAGATTGACCTGACCTACACGCAGTACATTGCGATGATGGTCTTATGGGAAGAAAAGTCTGTCAACGTGAAGGAACTCGGCGAGAAGCTTTTTCTTGACTCAGGCACGCTGACGCCGCTTTTGAAAATCTTGGAAAAGAAGCAGTACGTCAAACGCGAACGTAGCCAGACTGACGAGCGTGTCGTCAACATCACCATAACTGAAAAAGGGCTTTCTCTAAGAGAAAAAGCTGTCTCGATTCCGGCGCAAATGTCGGGCTGCGTGAAAATCACCAAAGAAGAGGCTCAAACGCTATATTCGCTGCTCTACAAAATTTTGCGCCAGACTGGTAACTAGCATAAGCATGTTCAAGACCGCGCAACTGCAAGCCAGAGATGCCGAACTAAATCCGGCATGACGGTGTGGCGCTTATGCTTCAAAGTCTAAGCACGCACGGTTTGACACAAACGGGCGCACCTTGTTCGTGGCCACTGCAACATGCTCAGGGTGCACTGTGTAGCCTTTCAGCGCGTCAAAAGACTCAAACGTAGAATCAAGCATCAAATCCGCGTTTGAAGTGTCTAGCCGCCCTTCGGTTATCACCTTTATGTCGATAAGCCCAGGAATTCTGCCTTTCAGCCCTTCAAGCCCGGCTTTTATTTCAGCCTTAACGCTTTTCTTCTCGGCTTCAGGCATTTCTTTCAAAGTCCAAACAATAATATGCTTTACCATTTGCTAATCCTTATGATATGAAATTTGTCCATTTATGCGGTTCTTTTTCCGGCAAGCCGAACTTTTCTTTGCCAAGCTCAATTGATTTTATAAGAAAGCTCATATTCCGCGCAAGCACGCGTAATGTCTGCATTCCTTCTTCATCCTGAACGGCTTCGCCGGCAGCACCGCCGTGGATATTATTCCAGTATTGGCTTGTGGCCACAGGCATTCCGCTGATTGTAAAGAACTTGTTCAGCACATCGAATGTGGCGGTTGTACCGCCGCGGCGCGCACAGACAAAGCCTGCACCAACTTTCATCGTTTTGTCGAACTGCGTGCTGTAAAAAAGCCGCTGCAAAAACGCAAGCACAGACGCATTAGGCGACGCGTAATAAACAGGTGTTCCGACCACAATTCCGTCAGCTTTTTCAAATTTTACGGCGAATTCGTTCACAGCGTCATCAAAAACACACTTGCCTGTCTTTGAGCAAGAATTGCACGCAATGCAGCCGCGTATTTCCTTGTTTCCGATATTGAAAATTTCAGTTTCAATGCCCTGCCCTTCAAAGATTTTCTGCATTTCCTTAAGCCCAAGCGAAGTGTTGCTGTTTGCGCGCGGGCTTCCGTTAACAAGCATTACTTTCATGAATTGCCTCCGGGTTTTATTGTATACCGCAAGCCACACGGAAAGCAACAGAGACACATACAGGGGCTAGTATTTTCTAAGCTTTTCGGGGCAGACGGCTTTAATAAGTGCCCGGGCAAGAATTTTGGTTGGATCAATCAGTTTTATAGGCATGCGCAGGCGGCCCATAGCGAGCGGAATTTCTGTGCAGCCCATAATATATGTATCGTAGCCTTTAGCAAGCATTTTTTCTGTAACAATCTTAAAATTTTCAATTGCCTGCTCTTTTATCGGATTTGACCAGGCTTTTATACCGAATTGACGGCTGTAAATTGCGTCCCAGATAAGCCTTTTGTCATCATCGTCCGGCTCTACAATATTGAATGTCTTGTCGTTGTCGAAAAAGCTGTTATACACGCCGGAAAAATATGTTCCCTGTGTTGCATAAAGCACTGCTTCTTTGCTTGTACAGTTCTCTTTCATCCATTTGTGCGTTTCTTCAACAATGTTCAGCAGATTAACATCAATT
>CADBUT010000284.1 GCA_902797925.1 uncultured Spirochaetaceae bacterium | reverse complement strand
TACCGCGAATATTTCAGCACAAAAGGCATTTTCGAAAACAAGGTCTACGACGGCATTCCAGAATTGCTGAAAAATCTGAAAGAGAAGAGCAAGGTGCTCGTTGTGGCAACTTCTAAGCCGGAAGAATTTGCCGTAAAGATTATCGAGCATTTCGGTTTAAGTGAATATTTTGAGCATGTCTGCGGAAGCTGCATGGATGAAACACGCTCAACAAAAGCAGAAGTTATCAGCTATGCGCTGGGCTTGTGCGGAATAGACGAAGCGCAGAAAGAGCAGGTGCTGATGATTGGTGACCGCAAGCACGACATAATCGGTGCAAAGGCTGTCGGCATTGAAAGCTGCGGCATTTTGTTCGGCTATGGCTCAAGAGAAGAGCTTGAAACAGCCGGTGCAGACTATATTGCAGAGTCCGTAGCCGATCTCGCCAAACTATCAGATAAAATCTAGCTTTTAGCCTTGTAAAAAGATGCCCATAAGCTCAATTTCGAGTTTTCAAAATTCGCAAGTTTTTTGCAAAAATCGGTCATTGAGCGTAGTCGAAATGATCGATTTTCATTTTTTTAACAAAATTTCTGTATTTTGTGGCTTCGACTACGCTCAGCCACCAAATTATAAAAACTCGACTTTTGACCTTGTAAAAAGATGCCCATAAGTCAAAATACTGATATGTCAGTTAAACAATCTTATGCTATAATGTCAGTATGAAAGCATTTATGGATAGCAATTTTTTGCTTAAAACACAGACCGCACAGACACTTTATCATGACTGTGCTAAAAATCAGCCCATCTGGGATTACCACTGCCACCTTAGCCCGAAAGACATTGCCGAAAACAGGCGTTTCACCAACTTGACTGAGCTTTGGCTTGAAGGCGACCACTATAAATGGCGGCAGATGCGCGCTTGGGGCTTTGAAGAAGCTCTTGTAACAGGCAACGCCGACCCATACGATAAATTCGTTGCATGGGCAAAGACTATAGAAAATCTTATCGGAAACCCGCTCTACCATTGGACACATCTTGAGCTTCAGCGTTATTTCAACATTACAGAGCCGCTGACCGCTGCTTCGGCAGAGCGCATCTGGAAAAACGCAAACGAGCAGATTGCAAGCCCGGACTTCTGCGTAAAGAACATTTTCAAGAACATGAACATTTTCGGCGTGGGCACAACTGACGACCCGGCCGACACTCTCGAATATCACAACGCTATAAAAGACGGAAAAGCACAAATAGGCAGCATCGCCACGAAGGTTGCGCCGTCTTTCAGGCCGGATAACGCGCTGAACGCGCTTTCACCTGATTTCAGAAACTACATCAAGAAGCTTGAAACTGCAAGCAATGTTAAGATTTCTTCTATTATAGATGTGCTTAAAGCGCTTGAAAACAGGCTTGATTATTTTGTTGCGGCAGGCTGCGTAGCTTCTGACCACGGAATTTCTGAAATGCCTGTTTGCGCTGCCGTAAACGATACAGAAGGCCGCAAAGCAGAAAAAGAAGCAGCCGAACGCGCGCTTGCAAATGCGCTTGAAGGCAAATCTGTTACTGCAGAAGATGCCGCCGCTTATCAAGCTTATCTTTTGGCAGAGCTTGCACCGCTTTATTACAAGCGCGGCGTTGTCGTTCAGCTTCATGCGCAGGCTATCCGCGACAACAACCCGAAAGCGTTTGCAACGCTCGGCGCGAACACCGGCTTTGACGCAAGCCACGACACAAGCTTTGCGCTTGCACTTTCAAGGCTGCTTGCGCGCATGAACGAACATGGCATGCCAAAGACAATCGTTTATTCGCTCAACCCGAAAGACTATTACTCTTTGGGCACGCTCATCGGCTGCTTTCAGGGCGGCATGAAAGGGCGCATGCAGTTCGGTTCAGCATGGTGGTTCTGCGACCACCGCGACGGCATGACCGAACAGCTAAAGACGCTCGGCAACCTCGGCATGATTGCAACTTCTGTGGGCATGCTGACAGACAGCCGGAGCTTCCTGTCATATCCGCGCCACGAATATTACAGACGCATCTTGTGCAACCTTTTGGGCACGTGGGTCGAAGACGGTGAATACCCGGCTGACACCGAAAAGCTCAAGGAAATAGTAAAAGCTGTCTGTTTTGAAAACGCAAAGGACTATTTTTCGCTGAATATAAAATGAAATAGCATCACTCCATTGCATTTTCTTATTAAAATTGATATATTTTTCTCCAAAGATAGAACAAAATAGTTCGGCGCGTTTGCGCCGGCTTATATATTGGAGGTTTCCACATGATTAAGACCGTAAAGGATATCGATCTTACTGGCAAACGCATTGTAATGCGCGTTGATTTTAACGTTCCTATGAAAGACGGTGTCGTTCAGGATGACACCCGTATCATGGCAGCTCTGCCGACAATCAAATACATTCTTGAACAGAAGCCGCGTTCTTTGGTTTTGATGAGCCACTTGGGAGACCCAAAAAAAGACGTAAAGAAAGCTCAGGAAAAAGCAGAAAAAGCCGGAAAGACTTGGACTGACGCTGATACAGAAAAGTTCATCAACGGCAAGAACCGCATGGAACCAGTCGTTAAATATTTTGCAGAAAAGCTCGGCAAGGAAGTAAAATTCCTTCCAGATGCTCTCGGACAGAAAGCAGCAATTGACGCTCTTCCAGAAGGTGGCGTTGCAATGCTCGAAAATACACGCTTCCACAAAGAAGAAACATCAAAAGACGCTGCAGAACGCGACGTTATGGCAAAAGAACTCGCTTCTTATGGCGAAATCTACGTAAACGACGCATTCGGCACAGCACACCGCGACCAGGCTTCTACAGCTTCTATCGCTAAGTTCGTCAACGTAAAGGTCGGCGGATAAAAAAAGGAAAAAGAAGTAAAATACATTGAACCGATGGTAACAAACCCTGCAAAACC
>CADBUT010000283.1 GCA_902797925.1 uncultured Spirochaetaceae bacterium | reverse complement strand
GCCGGTTTTGCTAGCGCAAAACTTGATAGATGGGCGAACATGGCTGCTCGTTTTGAGCATATGTACAAAAGCTTCCAAAATGGGGTGGGTGTACACAAGCTGCCGGTTTTGCTTCGCAAAAGCGGCGCTTTTCGCTAGATAAGCTTTAACCGTAGATTAAGCTACTGCGAAAAGAAGATTGCTTCGTCACTCCGTTCCTCGCAATGACGGGTGCGCTTAAGGCGTTCCCTCTATTGGAAACAGAATCAAAATGCCATATTATTTATAAAGCGAGGTTAGAATGAAGAAAAATTTTGGAAAAGAAACTTTTATGTACCCTATGCCGGTGCTTATAATTGCAACTTATGACGGGGACGGAATCCCTGACGCTATGAATGCTGCATGGGGTGGAATCCACGACACAAATCAGATTGGAATCTGCATAGACAGAAGCCACAAAACCGCAAAGAACATTGCAAAGCGCCGCGCGTTCACTGTAGCAATGGCTGACGCTGCACACATAAAAGAGTGCGACTACCTTGGTATTGTAAGCGGCAACAAAGAGCCTGACAAAATCAAAAAGGCCGGTTTCACAGTTACAAAGTCTGAATTTGTTGATGCGCCTGTAATAAACGAGCTGCCGATGGTGCTTGAATGTGAAGTTGCCGAAATGCGTGAAGACAGCGAATATATTGTGGGAAATATCATAAATGTTTCTGCCGATGACTCAATTCTTACAGACGGAAAAATTGACCCGGCAAAACTTAAGCCGCTCTGCTATGACCCGGTGAACCACAACTACAATGTCTTAGGTGCTATAGCCGGCAAAGCTTTTTCTGACGGCAAGGAACTTCTCTAAAGTAATGGCGGCAAGTTCCTCTTAAAAAAGCACAAAATTTTCACTGTGCAATCCGTCAATCTTACCCTGCGAAAAATGCAACTTACCGAAAACCCGGTTGTTTTCTCAATTTTTTGCCTGTATGATACAGACATAAATTACTTGCAGCTAAAGGTGGAGTTTGTAATGTTTCGGATTAAGGGAGAACGTAAGACTATGGAAATTGCATTGAAAATTATTGACCTCATTTTGAAGGTTTTGGTTATCACAACTATTGTGGATATTTTTTTGTTGGGCTTGCTGCGTCCAAAATTTTCGCGGAAAGCAGATTATTCAAAATTCTTTGTAAGCCCGCGCCCTGAAACTGTAAAGACAGAAGCCGGATCTTATTTTGAATTTCAGAATGGCGGCGGCTGTGCAGGCTTTTCTTCTGCATTTGTGCTGCGCTATTTGGGCAAAGCTGCAAACGGCGTTGATACTTTCAAAGAAGTTCCGTATCAGATGAAAGGCGGCGCGGGTGTTCCAAAAGGAATAAGCGGTTTTTTCAAAAAACGCGGAATCAAAATGACAGCCTGCACCGGAAATTTTGCTGCTCTCAAAAACGAAATAGCAAAAGGAAATCCGGTGATTGTCGTAATCCGCTCTTTTGTAGGAAAAAATGATCTTCACTTTGCCTGCATTACCGGTTATGATGAGGAAAACATTTATTTTGCAGATTCAATCAAAGACTGGGTAAATGTTGAAGATAACGGCGTATATTACAACCGCGTTGTTCCTGTTTCAGAGTTCAAAAAACTTTGGAACACTTCAATGCTTAAAATGCCGCTTTACCGTAACATCTTTTTTGTTATGAATTAATCTGTATAAGGAATTATGGGCGGAGTAAAGTTGAAAGCTCCGCCGGCAAAACTATGAAAACAGATGAAATTGGCGAAATCCGTGTAGGTTACCCTGACTGTTGTTTTTCTGTTGGAAACAACTGGTTCCGTTGCAGAGCCGCCGCTATTATAATAGAAGATAATTCATTTCTTGTGATAAAGACAAAATCTTCTCCGCACTTTTATACAGTGGGTGGCGGCGTTCACATGAACGAAAAAACCGAAGAATGTATTGTCCGGGAGGTCCGTGAAGAAACTGGTGCCGGCTATGAAATAGACCGTCTTGCCGTTATTTGCGAAAACTTTTTTAAGGGTCAGGAAATCGGGCTGAAAGACAAAAATTGTCACGTCATTGAGTTTTATTACCTTATGAAAAGCCGCGGTTCAAAAGATTTGCAATGCCAGAGCTGCGGTTTTAACCACGAAGAAGAAAAGCTTTACTGGATTCCGCTTGATGAGCTTGCTGAAACTAATGTAAAACCGGAGTTTTTGCGCACCCGTATGAAAGAAATCCTTGAAAGCAGGGAAGTCCTTCATATTATAAATGACGAAAGATAATCATATTTTCTTGTTTTATTGCGTGTATGGGATTATAATAATTTCATGCGTATAAAGAAGATTCATTTATTTACAATTATTGGCGGAATTGCGGCTGCAGTGCTGATTTTTTCATGCTCAACAGTCAACCAGATTTTTGGTTCGCCTGAACTTTCGGTAAAAGGAATTTCCATAAAATCGCTTGATTTTGAAGGAATCACATTCAATATGGATTATGCTATTACGAATCCATATCCGCTGGGCTTTTCGCTGAAAAGCATTGCCGCAGACGTTGCATTTGACAACACTGTGCTTACCAAGCTTAGTGCTGACGAAGGCTTTTCTGTAGCGTCTATGAACACGGCGACTAACAGCGTAGCGTTCAAGATTCCGTATACAACGATTATCAATCTTGCAAAAAACATTATGGGCTCAGGTTCTGGCTCTGGTGCAACTGCAAATGCTAAATCGCTTACAATGACTTCGCTGCCGTTTACAATTAACGGAAAAGCTGAGCTTGACTTGAGCGCAATCTCATTTTTAGAGAATCAGTCGCTCTCTCTGCCGTTCAGCAGAAAATTTGATGTTCCTATTTTCAAGCCGTCAATTTCAATTGCAAACTTGAAGATACAGCTGCCTACACTTGCAGATTTGCAGAATGCGTTTACCAACGGCGGCATGTCACTTACAAAGGCTGCGTCATTGGCAAGCTCTATTATGTCGGGCGGTTCTGTTGCAGAATCAATTTTTGACGGAATTAACTTGAACATGAACTTGAACTTTGACGTTGATGTTGCAAGCGAAGGTTCTGCGCCGTGGCAGTATGTGCTTGAAAAATGCGCACTTCAGACTGGTACAGGCAATCTTATTGATTTAAAACCGGCCGGAAACACAACAATCAATTCCGGCGGAAGAATCCCGATGACTGCAACGCTGAATACGCTTAGTGCCGGCAAGCTGATTGCTCAGATTTTGAACAAATCTAACACTGACCTTGTCTTTGCCTTAGACAGCGACCTTACGTTTACAGATCTGCCTGATTACGCGAAAGCACTGCCGCTTTCTTATACAAAGACGCTTCCGCTTTCAAACGTAAAAGTTGCAAAGTAGTCAGAG
>CADBUT010000282.1 GCA_902797925.1 uncultured Spirochaetaceae bacterium | reverse complement strand
TACTGGCAACCTTCATCATACACATACGCAGCATCAGTGTACTGAAATTCTCAGGAGCCTTTTCTTTAATCCGCATCTGCACATCTGTAAACGGAATAATGTTTATGTGCGTGTCAATTCCATAAGCTGAAATAATCTGCGCCAAATCTTCAACCTTTTTCTGGGCTTCAGCCGAAGTATACGGATATGCATGAAAATAAATGCACTCAACTTTCATGCCGCGCCGCATCATTCTGTAGCCTGCAACCGGTGAATCTATACCGCCGGAAAGCAGAAGAAGCCCTTTGCCGGAAACACCGACAGGCAGACCGCGCCGGCCTTTGTTTCTGTCGCAATATACAAAACAGCGTTCACGTACCTCTACACGGATAAAAGCATCCGGTTTATGCACGTCTACAGCCATTATGTTCTGCTCGAATACGTCTTCTGCACAGGCAACCGCTATTTCGTATGAGTTCATCGGAAAATTCTTTTCGGCGCGGCGGACATCAACTTTGAAAGTCTTTGCTCCCTCATCTCTTGCTTTTACAGCAACTTCCATGACAGCTTTTTTCATTGATTCAATGTCTTTCTCGCAGACAATAGCGCGCGCCCAGCCTGTTATTCCTATAAGGTGGCTTAATGTGTATTCAATTGCCGGAACAGAACTTTCAGGTCCTTCAATATAAAGTCTGCCGGCTCTTAAAAGCACACGGGCTTTTATTGTCTCAAGATAAAGCTGTGCATTATTAACCAGTCTGTTTTCAAATTCTTTGAGATTGCTGCCTTTCAGTGTCAGTTCGCCTAATTTGGCTAAATAAGTTACATTCGGCATTGAATTCCCCCTTGATAAAATGCTGAGTTCGAATTATTATTATGACAGTTTTATAAAATTCGTAAAATAGTCAGACTCGATTTTATTATTTACGAGCATAACACCACATACTTTTTGTTTAAAAAACAGGAGTTCATAATGGCCATTGAAAGAACAATTCCATTGATGTTTAAAGCCAGGGTGCAAGCATGTCCAGACATTATTGCACAAGCCTCAAAAAATGAAAAGGGTGAATTTGAAAAGTTCACATACGCCCGTCTTTACAAGGATGTAATTCAGTTTGCAGCTGGCCTTAAAAAGCTCGGCATCAGAAGAGCTGACAATGTTGCATTTTTTTCAGACAACCGCCGGGAATGGCTTATTGCAGACCTTGCAATTCTTTCTTTGGGTGCAATCGACGTACCGCGCGGCAAAGACTCTATGGCGGTAGAACTTAGATTTATCACAAGTTTTGCAGGCTGTGTTTTCGGCATTTTTGAGAATTCGCGCCAGCTTGAAAAAATACTTGAAAAAGTTTCTGACGTTCCGCTTTTAAAAACTGCAATTGTAATTGATACTCCTGAAGAAACTACGATACAAAAAGCAAAAGAAGCAGGAATTGAAGTTCATTCTTTTGCAGAAATAATGAATCTCTGTCCGGACAGCTACGATAAAATGCAGGCGGACATTGAAAAAGAAATTGAGCTTACAAAAACAGACGATGTTGCGACAATCATCTTTACATCAGGCACTACAGGCACACCAAAAGGTGTTATGCTTACACACGAGAATTATCTTGCACAGCTTGCAGTTGTTGATCAGGTTCTCTGTACAAAACCGGGCGATATGTGGCTTTCGGTACTGCCTGTATGGCACAGCTTTGAGCGCAGCGTTCAGTATTTTGCGCTTTATCTTAAAAGCGGCATCGCTTATTCAAAACCGGTTGCCGCCGTTATGCTTAATGACCTTGCAGCAATCAAACCGCAGTATATCTGCGGTGTTCCACGGCTCTGGGACGGCCTTGGAAATGCTGTTATAAGAACAATGCGCAAAAAGGGCGGCATTGTTTATGCAATGTTCAAATTCTTCCTTTCTGTCGGCAAAAAGTACCAGTGGGCGAGAGAGCGCATGTTGGGCAGGGTCTGCCACTTTAAGCGTAAGTCTAGAATCATTGAATGGTTTATCGGTCTGCTGCCGTTTATCTTCCTGACGCCGCTTAATGCTTTGGGTAATGTTCTTGTTTTCAAAAAAATTAGAGAAAAGCTGGGCGGACATATTAAAGCAGTTATTTCAGGCGGCGGTTCATTACAGAAAGACGTTGACGACTTTTATAAAGCAGTCGGTCTTAATGTTCTTGAAGGCTATGGAATTACAGAAGCAGCTCCTGTACTTTCTGTACGCCTTGAGAAAAGGCCGCGTTCAAATTGTGTCGGCCTTGTATTTCCGTCTGTTGAAATTAAGATTGTTGCTGAAAAAGGCGGACAGATCATTTCAAATGATCCGCTTCCTGCCGGACAATACGGTTTGATTCTTGCAAGAAGCAAGAACATGCGCCAGATTATGAAGGGTTACTATAACAGACAGGACTTAACTGACCAGGTTATTGACAAAGACGGCTGGCTAAACACCGGCGACATCGGTGCACTGACTGTTGACGGTGAAATCAAAATTACCGGCAGAGCAAAAGACACAATCGTACTTTTAGGCGGCGAAAATATTGAGCCTATGCTCATCGAGCAGGCACTCTGCTCAAGCGACTATATTGAATCTGCAATGCTTGTCGGACAAGACCAGAAATATCTTGGTGCGCTTATCGTTCCTTCAAAAGAGTTTTTACAGAATTATGCCGGAGAAAACAACATTGTATATGCTTCTTATGAGCAGCTTCTTGAAACTCCTGAAATTCAGATGCTTATCAGAACAGAGATTGACCGCCTTGTAAATGCTGAAAACGGCTTCCGTCCATGTGAAAAAGTTTTCAAATTTATACTTGTTCCTGAAAGTTTCCAGGTCGGCAGAGAATTGAGTGCAAAACAGGAAATGATCCGCTTCAAAATCAGCGAATTATATAAAGCACAAATAAATAAGATTTTTGCAGAAGACTAAATTTTGGGCTGCCAAAAAAAGGGCAGCCCTATTTATTTTATGCTGCTTTATGCCGAAAATTAACTGATGAAAACAGCAAAAAAGTTGTGTTTATGCGGTGCTGCCATGTTTTTTGGCTTTACTTTATTTGCACAAAACAATTCAACAGATTTAACTCCTCTCGCAGGCATTTGGGAAAATTCCAACAGAATTATCTCCGTAAACGAAGACAATACACTTCAATTTGTCTTAAAGACATTTTACGGCTTTTATTTCGACAAGGCTGCTGTCTTAAACGCATCGCTTGATTCTGGCGAAAACGGGGAGACAATACTTAGAGTTAAATATCCGTCAGAAAGAAAGCCTCAGGCACATCCGATTGGTGTTATAAACAACAAACTTTTTCTCGACTTTTATTGCAGGTCTTATATCGAAACAGACGGTCCGGATTCAGAGGGAAGTGAAACATTAAGCAATACTTCGCCATTGTACGGCTACTGGCGCTGCTGCGGTAATGTAAAAGGCATTGAAATTGCAGTGCCTTACACAAAGCCTGAACTGACCTGCTATTATTTTACAGATTCAGAAGTATATTTTTTACGTTACTGGCAGGCTGATGTTCCGTATGAGCGTGAAACTGTAGACGTAAACGACGGCGAATTTTCTTTTAAAGTTGACAAGCTTTTAAAAGTCGGTGACATCGTCTATACCTGCGTAGTCGGTCGCGGTACATTTGTAAGAAACTTTGAAAAGACAACATATACAATAAACGGCGACTCTGTAACTTTTGGCACAGAACCGGAGAAGCAGTATCCGCTCTACCGTTCTCATGACAATTCGCTTCTTGCCTTTTCTGAACCGTACATTGTCCGTTCCGAAATTGCAGATTTAGACGCCGCCATAGCAGAGCATAATTCGCACACACATAATCCGCTTAAAAATCCGATGGAAGTCTTTAACAGAAAGACTGCTTGGGAAGAAAAACTTGAAAAAATGACTATTAACTAATAAGCAGATTTTTCAGAAAAAAGCACAAAAATTCTGATTTTTTCTTGATATTATATACATGAGAAAATCAACAGAAATTTTGGCTTTATCTGAAATCTTAATTTTTTATGGCTTTATCCTAAAAAGCACAAACCCATTCTTTAAAGTACTGTTCTACATTTTTTTGGCGGTATCAGTAGTTTTTATAGTTCTTTCAAAAAAAAGATTTTATTGCCTTGCCGGAATATGTGCAGGGCTTTTTGCATTAAGCGGTTTTTACACTGGAAATGCCCGAATAAAAACCCTGCTGCCTTTAAGTAAGGCAACAGAACTTTACTGCCAGATTATAGCCTCGCCTGAAAAACTGAATGACGCATATTATTCGATAAAAGTAAAGGTGATTTCGCTTAATTCTGAAAACATTGTATGTTCTGCAGACGGCACAGCAACCGTAATAATAAAAACTACAGAATTGCAGAACAGTCTGCCTGGTAAAATCTTTAAAAGAAGGGGCTATTCAGAAAACTGCACACGGCTTATTGACAAAGGACTATTCATATTCTTTTCGGGCAGTTTCAAAGACGGTACTGTATTCCGTGCAGATTCAGTCTTTGAAAACGAATTCTGTCATTATAAAAGCAGAATCTATGAAATGCGGGCTTTGGCAAGATACAGGTTGAAGCACATTCTGCTGTCTTTTGCCGGAGCAGGCAGACTTCTTTCCGCCCTGACAATCGGCAGCAGAGACTATCTTGATACGTCAATGCAAATTCTTTTTAGAAAAGCAGGTCTTTCACACATACTTGCGCTTTCGGGCTTTCATCTTTCGGTTGTGTGTGCTTTTGCACAAAAGACAGCAGATTTTTTCAAGAAAAAGCGGCGCAGTCTTTTTTTGGTCATTGTATCCGCAGTCTTTGTGTTTCTGGCAGGTTCGCAGGCATCTCTTGTGAGAGCACTTATTTTTACATGTATAAATTGCCTGTGCAGCTTCTTTTACATCAAATGCAGAAAAGAAGCAGTCTTTTACTTAAGCTTATGTATTCATCTTATTGTCCAGCCTGCTGCGGCTTTTACGCCTTCTTTTCTGCTTTCTTATTCAGCAATATTCGGCATAATCTTTTTTAGCCCAAAAATCCGCAATTATTTATGCGGAAGCTTCCCCAAAAAAGCAGAGAAGATCAAAGAACTTTTCTCGGTTTCGGCTGGCGCACAGCTTGGAGCTGTTCCAGTTCAGTTTTTTATGCTTCATTCTTTTTCATTAAAAGGAATAATCTCGTCAATTGTTGCGGTTCCATTGGTTTCGGTATTTGTTATTTTAGGAATATTTGCTATACTGTTTTCGCTTGTTTTTCCCGAATCAGCAGCTGTTTTTAGGGCGGTTTTGACTTTTATATATAACATAATCGTCTTATCTGTTCATTTTTTTTCGCGCTTATAGTATAATCAAGCAACAGGAGATTTATGCCAGTTTCACTTTCAATTGATTATAATTCACCAGCCTCACTAAAAGCCTTTCTTGAAGCAAGAGGGCTTGCCATGCAGAAAAAATTCGGACAGAATTTTTTGATTAACGGTCAGGCCCGGAAAAAATTGATTGATTCTCTTGAAATAGAAAAGGGTACAACTGTTTGGGAAATTGGACCGGGACTTGGTGCAATGACCAGTGAAATCTTAGACCGCGGCGCAGAGCTTACGGCTTTTGAGATTGACCACGGTTTTGCAGCCGCTTTAAGCGAATTTTTTGGCGGTAAACCGAATTTCAAGCTTATTGAAGGCGATGTGCTGAAGACGTGGAAAACAGTACAAGACAGGCCGGCGCGGCTTTTCGGCAATCTCCCTTATAATATTGCGGCTACAATCTTTGCAGATTTAATCTGTGCCGGTGTCCGCTTTGATAAAGCTGTAATTACCGTTCAAAAAGAAGTTGCACAGCGTATGTCTGCAAAACCCGGATCAGAAGATTATTCAAGCTTTTCGGTTTTGTGCCAGTGGGCTTATGATGTTACGCCTTTAATGGATTTGGGAGGCGGTTCGTTCTGGCCAAAACCGAACGTTGACAGCCGCGCAGTTAAATTTGTCAAAAAAGAGCTTTTTCCGCAATGTAAAGATGCTGTTTTATTTGCTAAAATGCAGCGTGCGCTTTTTGTTTCAAGACGGAAAACTGTTAAAAACAATCTTACAACTTTTTTGAGTGATTCAAATAAAGCAGAAGCAGCGCTGCAAAAAGCAGAGATTGACCCGAAACTTAGAGCAGAGACTTTAGATATAAAAACACTTTTACGTTTATCAGATGCAGTGGGAGAAGTTTTATGAGTATAACCGATAATTATAGAAAGATAACAGAGCGGATAAGAAAAGCTGAAAATGCGTCAAACAGAGCAGCGGGCAGCGTAAAGCTTATGGCTGTAAGCAAGTTCCACAGTTCAGAAGAAATTGAGGAATCTATAAAAGCCGGCGCGACACTTTTCGGTGAGAACAGGGTTCAGGAAGCTGCCGAAAAATTTCCGGATTTGCTAAAAAAACATCCTGAAATCGAGCTTCACATGATTGGCTCACTTCAGCGCAACAAGGTAAAGCAGATTGTGCCTATTGCTTCGTGCATTCAGTCTGTTGACAGAATTGAACTACTTGAAGAAATCGAAAAGCAGTGCGCAAAAATCAATAAAACGATGAAGATTCTTTTTGAATACCACACAGGAGAAGAGTCAAAATCAGGCTTTACTTCAATTGAAGAATTGACAAAAGCAATGCGTTTTCTCGAAAATTGTCCGCACATTCAGCCCGCCGGCTTTATGACAATGGCGCCGCTGACAGATGACAAGACCATAATCGAAAAATCGTTCAATAAACTTGTCTCGGTTTCAGATGCAGTCAAAAAGCTGTTTCCGCAATACAGCATGAATGAGCTTTCGATGGGTATGACAAACGATTTTGAGACAGCGATAAGCTGTGGCTCTACAATAGTCCGCATAGGCACTGCAATATTCGGTGAAAGGCAGAAGCAATGAAAAAAAGCATTTTTATAGTTTTGTTTATTTTTGTTATTATTTTTTCACTTTCAGCAGTTGAAATTGACATGACAGGCGTTGAGGTTGAACCTTATGACAATGTTGAATTTCCGCAGTTTCTTCTTGATATGCGACGCGCCGAAATCGTAACATTCGGTTCTTATCCTTTTACCTCGATGGCTGTCGGCGCAGGCTTTTCTCTGTTTAAGTATTTTTCAAGCGGAATGGACTCAAAATACACGCCGAATCCGTTTATAAAAACTTCTTCTGCAAATTTGACGGATGCTGAAACAAGGGGCATTATTTTAGGTGCGGCAGGTTTGAGTTTGGGCGTAGGCATTATAGATTTTTTTCTAAATCAGATTATATTGTCAACTGAAAAACAGAAAAAAGAGGCAATGCTCGGCGAAAACGGTCTTGACCCTGACATAACTATAATTCCTGTTTATAAAAACAAAACTGAAACTGACGCACCGCCGAAGGAATAAAAAATGCCGGTTTTATCTATAAAAGTTGATGAATCTCTTTCTGGCTCCATGCGTCTTGACGCTTATATTTCGCAGGCTGAAAACGGCATGAGCAGGTCAAGACTCAAAACTACGGCAACCTCAATACTGCTTAACGGTGCTGCTGCCAAGCTTTCAAAAAATGTTCGCGCAGGTGACATAATCGAAATTATATGGGAAAACCCGAAACCAGAAAATCTTGAGCCGGAAGATATTCCGCTGGATATTATATTTGAGAATGAGCGCGTAACAGTCGTAAACAAAAAGCAGGGTATGGTTGTTCATCCGGCAGCTGGAAACTGGACAGGCACGTTAGTAAATGCGCTATTGTTCCACTGGGGAAAAAATCCGCAAATTTTAGACAAAAGTGAAAACAGTCCGCTGCTGCGCCCAGGTATTGTACACCGGCTTGATAAAGACACTTCAGGCATTTTGATAACGGCAAAAGACGCAGACGCTCTTTCCTGGCTGCAAAATCAGTTTCAGTCAAGACGCGTAAAAAAAGAATACATCGCAATTGTTTGTGGCCACCCGAAAGAGCCGCATGGTTCGATTAAGACAGGCATTACAAGAGACAGCCGTAACCGCAAAAAATTTACAACAACAGACCCTGATAAGGGAAAATTTGCACACACCATATATAAATGTATTGCATGTTACGGGCCTTATTCACTTATGCGGGTCAAATTAAAGACCGGACGTACTCATCAAATCAGGGTTCACATGAAATATTTGGGCTGTCCTGTAATGGGCGACCCGATTTACGGAAAAAAGGATGCTATCTTTGAGAGCGCTACATTAATGCTTCATTCTTACCGACTTGGAATAAGACTGCCTGACAGCAATGATTTTTCTGTTTTTAAAGCACCTGTACCGCGCCGTTTCAAAAAAGTCTTGAAAACTCTCCACAGAAAATACGAAAAACAAGCATGGTCTTATGAGTAGTATCAACATAATTTATAGCTGCAGCGACTTTGTTATTGCAGAAAAACCCCATAATATGCCAACAGCACCGCTTTCAGAGAACGAAAAAGAAACGGCATTAAATGCTGTTCT
The DNA here is from genome assembly GCA_902797925.1 of uncultured Spirochaetaceae bacterium. Classification (GTDB taxonomy): domain Bacteria; phylum Spirochaetota; class Spirochaetia; order Treponematales; family Treponemataceae; genus UBA1240. The sequence goes on along the minus strand of CADBUT010000282.1, from coordinate 639 downwards.
TGAGCTTTTTCCAGAAGGGCGTTGCGTTTGCGGCAAAAAACCTGTAGAACATGGACTTGTTCATAGATTAGATACTGCCACACATGGGCTTTTTCTTGTAGCGTTGAATCAGGCAGCTTTTGATAATTTATGGGCACAGCAGCAAAACGGCAGTTTTCTTAAGACTTATACAGCTTACTGCACAGAGCAGTCAAACAAAAGCTTTCCACCATGCAGTTACCGTATGCAAAAGGGCTTGAAGATTGAATCTTATTTCAGATATTTCGGCTCAAAAAATAGTGAAGTGCGCCCTGTTGCAATAGACGGTACAAGCGGAAAAGCCGCCTCAAAAAAGGCCCAGCCCAAAATTTACGGAACACTTATAAAAGATTTTTCTGAAACAGACTTTAGCGCAGAAGCTTTATATAAGGGCTTTACAGCTTATAAAATTGAATGTCAGCTTAAAAGCGGTTTTAAGCATCAAATCAGGGCACATCTTGCATGGCTTGGCTTTCCAATAATCGGTGACGTGCTGTACTGTCCGGCAGCTCAAGCACAAGCAGCGAAACAGGCAGACGGCTTTAGCTGCAAGCTTGAGCTTCATGCGACAGCTTTAAGTTTTCTTTCACCTTCCACGGCAGAGCATTGCAGCTTTTCAAT
>CADBUT010000281.1 GCA_902797925.1 uncultured Spirochaetaceae bacterium | reverse complement strand
CTCTAAGCATAGCTACTGTAAATCCTGAAAACTATGTTCCCGTCGGTAAGAAAAGTGTTTCTCAGCAGATATTAGAAAATTCATGGGAGCTTTATTCAAGAGGAGATGTGCTGGTTCTTGTTGAAGATTATAGGCTCCGCAAGCTAGGACATTCTGTCACCTATAACAAGTTTAAAGAAAGGCTTAATCAGACAGCACAAAAATCAGTGCAGGCTGCCGTTGAAGAAATTGCCGTAAAAGACTGTATGGAAGCATATCTGATTGTCAGAACGTATTTTGTTGCTGAAATGCAGGATATTTTGGGTGAATATGGTCTGCTTGCATGGGATTATGGGCGTGTACTTTCGATTTTAAGATGGAGCATTGCTGCAGGCTGGATTCCGGAAGCAGAAGCCTTAGAACTTGCAAAACCGTTTATAGACGAGCTTATAAATGCATATGATTCTTGGGAAGATTATGCTGTTCATTATGCTTTGGGGCGTGTGTTTTATGCAATTTCTGACGGCAGAGATTATAATTCGTACTTAAATGCTGTTTTAGGTTTCATAAAGAAATACGATATAGTTGTTTCTGAAAAAGACAAAGATAAAGTTTTTTCTTATCATGGCACAATGTTTCCGGGTAAAAATAGAAATAATAACCGCATATTGACATATAAGGATGCAGTTTATAAGCCTTCAAAAGAGACTGTAAACTGGATTTCGGTTGTAAAGGCTGAAAATAATAATGGACTAACAAAGTCAGAAACTTCAAGTTTAACCAGTTTCCTTAAAAAGAAGAAAAATATTCCAGCTGCTGCATCTGATCTGGCACTTCTTCAGGTGAGCGGTGAAAATATTCCTTATAAGACAGCATCAAAAGCCTTTGAAGAAGCTGCACTTGCTTTTGAAAATGTAGAAAATAAAAATGACTTGTATTTCATGTTCTATATAAGATATGCCTTTATTGCTTATCATCTTAATGATCTGAAGAAAATGGAATTTGCAATTTCAAAATTCAAAGACGGAACATTTGAAGCGGCTGATTTGCAGTATGTTTATTGTATTTATTATACTGAAAAGGCAAAATCTGCCGGTTACAATAAAAAGTACGAAGAAGCTGTAGAATATGCAAAATCAGCACTATTTTGTTTAAAACAAGGACATTCTTTACGCTTCTTGGGATTATTCAATAAAGATGTTATTAAAGATTCTGAAGAAAACTTGAATAACATGATTGATAAGTATCGGTATGAACTAAGACAGGTTGAACAGCAGAACCGCAGTGCTTAAACTTTGACTTTAACAGCATGTGATGTGCAACATTTTCTCTTTGTGCTATTATATGGCGTATGGTGAAGGCAAAATCAAATAATTATGAGATTGATATGCTGAACGGGCCAATCTTAAGCAGAATGCTTAAATTTACCGTTCCGCTTATGTGCTCAAGCATTCTTCAAATTTTGTTTAATGCTGCTGACATTGTTGTTATAGGCCGGTTTGCAGGCCCGACAGCTTTGGCAGCAGTTGGCTCAAATACTGCGCTTATAAATTTAGTTACAAATCTTTTTATCGGTCTTTCTATCGGTGCCAATGTTGTTGTCGCAAGGTATTTTGGCGCAAAAGACAATGACAATGTTTCTCAGACTGTACACACATCTATAGCGCTCGGCATTGTAAGCGGAATTATTCTTACAGTTACAGGCTTGATTGGCGCGCGCTTCTTTTTGCGGCTCATGCTTTCGCCGGAAGACGTGCTGCCAAAAGCTACGATTTATTTGCGCATCTATTTCTTGGGCATGGTTCCCATGATGGTGTACAATTTCGGCAGCGCAATTTTGCGTGCTGTGGGTGATACAAAACGCCCGCTCTATTACCTTATGTTTGCCGGTGCGCTCAATGTTATTCTGAATCTGCTGTTTGTTCTTGTTTTTCACATGGAAGTAGCAGGCGTTGCCCTTGCGACAATAATCTCACAGTTTATTTCAGCAGTGCTTATTGTGTGCTGCCTTTGCAGAGAAAACAGTGCCATAAAACTGAATTTCAAGCATCTTAAAATTGAAGGACATAAATTCCGGCAGATTGTCAAAGTAGGGCTTCCGGCCGGCTTTCAGGGCTGTGTGTTCGCACTGTCGAATACGGTGATTCAGTCTTCGGTCAACAGCTTTGGCTCTACGGTTATGGCCGGCAATGCCGCAGCCACTAATATAGAAGGAATCGTATATTTTGCGATGAACGCTTTTTATCAGGCGGCGATTTCATTTTCAAGCCAGAATGCCGGAGCCGGAAATTATAAACGGATAAAGAGAATTGTGCTTACGGCGCAGGGCTGTGTAATTGTTGCAGGAGCGGCGGCAGGATTTGCGCTTTTGTATTCCGGACCGTTTGTGCTCCGGTTTTTTTCGACAGACAGCTACGTTATAAAAGCCGGAATGGTGAGACTTTCCGTAATTTTAAGCACATATTTTCTCTGCGGAATGATGGACGTAATGGTCGGCGGCTTACGCGGCATCGGCTATTCTGTAACGCCGATGGTGGTTTCACTGATTGGTGCGTGCGGCTTAAGGTTAATCTGGCTTTCAACAGTTTTTCAAATTCCAAAATTTCACACGCCG
>CADBUT010000280.1 GCA_902797925.1 uncultured Spirochaetaceae bacterium | reverse complement strand
ATAACCAGATTCTACTTGCAACAATGGCTAAAGACTTAGGCCTTTCACCGGCATATCTTTCTTCTATTGAAACAGGGGGCAGAAATATACCGGCGGGGCTGACTGAAAAAATAACACAGAAATATGGCTTGGATTCTGAAATGAAAACAAAGCTTCTGAAGGCAGAAGCAGAAAAGAATAAGGCTCTTACAATCGACCTAGCAAATGCAAGTCCCGAAGCGATTGATGCAACGGTGACTTTTGCAAGAACCTTAAAGAATTATTCAGTAAAAGAGCTTAGAGAACTATGTGAAAAGATGTATGGCTATAACCAGTAAGGAGAGTGTATGACTATAGATGAAAATTACAATCTGATTGTTGTAAGACCTAAAAGCAGAAAAGATATTGAAGAGGCAGCACAAACTGTCCGCCAATATCTAAAAATTGCAGAAGATGCATTGTATATCGATGTACTCAGCATTTTGGAATTCAGTTTGCAGGCACTATTTAATGATGACATTATTTTTTCTGTTCCAGATGAATGGTTCAGAGAAGAAGAAGCATATTATGACACTCAGAAAAATGTAATATTCATCCGCTCAGACGTTTATGACAAAGCAGCATCCGGTGACGGACGTTCGCGTTTTACAATCATGCACGAAATAGCCCATTACATTTTATTCAAGCTTTTTGGTTTGCCATATACAATTTCTCTTGAAGACATTAAAAACATTTCAGATGCCACATTGAAATCAATGGATCCTGAATGGCAGGCAAATACATTTACAGGTGCTTTCCTCTGCAAGAACGATATTATAGAAACTCTTGAAGTGGAAGAAATAGAAGAAAAATGCTGTGTATCTCAAACTGCTGCTTTTGTAGCTTTTTGCCGTTCACGCAGCATTTCTTACAGAGATTCTGATATGGAAGAATTCTCTAACTGGTCATTAAAGCTTCTCTTGCAAGAAGGAGGAGGTATTTTTGGAGGTGCTACAGCTTGAAAACAAAAGCTTATTGTTCTTTCGAGCAGCCGAAAACGGAAGAACAAAAAAAGAGCCTGTAGATTTACTGCCATAAATCAACAGGCTTTGTAAAAAGGAGTGATACCTTCTCACTGTCAGTAAGAAGATACCACGCAAGACCGTTCGGGGTCAAGGTGCGGACACATTCCGCAAAAATTCTCATAACATGGTGGTGTCACTATGAATGATAAAGTGAATGAACTTTCAGACACAGTGAACGTAACAATGCATACGCTCACTCTTTTGGATAAGCCTATTTCTTATGCAAAGGTAAAAAGAAATACGGCTTTCATCGGTAACATCGTTACGAAAATCCTTGAACACAACAAAGTTATGGACAGGGAAACTCTTCTATATTCTGCCGGTCTTTTCAGAAATGCCATTCTGGAACTTTTGAAAACCGGCAAGGCTGTTGATTTGCTTGAAATGGGAACTTTGTATATAAAGCCGAATTCAAGCATCGATTCTGAAGCACCGACTGTAGAAGATGTTCCTGAAATGACTCTCTCGTTTACGCCGAGCGACCTTGCTCTTGAAGCAGTAAAAGGAGTGACTGCCGGTGCAGACATCTCAACTTCTCATGAGCCGTTTCTTGGCAGTCTGTACAACATTCACACAAGGCAAACAAGCACAGAACTTTCTATAGGTTACTCTGCCCGAATTATCGGCAAACGCTTGAAAATTGCTGGTGATGAAGCTGAAACAGGGATTTATCTTGCATCATGTGCAGAAGACGGCAGTTACGATACTGATTCTTCCACATGGACAGCTCTTGGAATGGAAAATATCATAGATAATACCAACACCAAGATTCTGTTCAATATCCCTGCATCTTTTACGGCTGGAAACTACAGGCTGATTCTAAAGACAGCCTATGGTTCTGGAAAACGCATAAATAAAACTGTTAGAACAGGTGTCTACAGTGAAAAAGTTATGCTTGCATAAGATGTTTCTAAGGCAAGGGGCATCCGCTCCTTGTCAGTCCAGAGGCTTTTTGTCGAGGTAGCCGGAATCTTCGAGGTAGCGGCGGCGGGTCATTACAAGCTGAATGAGTTCCTGGTACATGTCGTAGTTTGATTCAAGTGCAATCGGAAAGATGTAGAATTCTGTTTCGTCGCAGTAGCGTTCAATAAATTCAGGGCTTGTAACAAAGCCCAGGCTTATCATGTTGCTGATGCGGTCGGCAGTCTTCAAGATTTTGGCTTTCTGGCTGCCGTTGCGCATTACGCCTTTAAGATAATCGCTTTTGAGCTGACCTTCTTTCTTGGTAACTTCAAGCACAAGCTTATAGACTTCGGCGGCTTCAGGCTCAATCTGCAAAATCAAGTCGTGGTCAAAACCGGGAATATCTTCGATTACGTCGTGAATCACCGAGGCTTTCAGCAATACGCTGTCAATATAACCGTAGTCAATCAGAATCGACATTGTATCGAGCTGATGGCGGAACATATTGCCGCCTGCATGACGAGATTTGCCGATTAATGCAGTTGCAAGCTGCATATACGGCGCAAGATTGATGCTTTTTAAGGCAAGCATTGCCTCGGTGTTCATTTCCATATTATAAACTCTGCAAATATGAAGTCAGCTTTTCAATACGGCGTTTTGTATTGGCGAGCTTTTCTCTTTCTGCTGCAACAATATCGGCAGGCGCATTCTGTGCAAACTTGCCGGCAAGCTTTGCTTCAACTTTCTGAGCAAATGCTGTTTCAGTGTTGATTTCTTTTGTAAAGCGTGCCTTGAGCTGTGCAGAATCAATTCCTTCGCCGACAAGCACGAAAGCTTCAAAGCCGTTGCCCACAGTTCCGATTGATGAGGCTGGTTTTGATGTTACAAAGTCTATCTTTGAAAGGCCGCCCAAAAGGCAGATAAGCTCAACCTTTTCTTTGAAGACTTCCGCTGCGCTGCCCGGAACAATCTGTACCGCGGCGTGAAGCTTCATATCTGGCGAAATGCCACATTCTGCACGCAGGGCGCGAACCTGTCTTACAAGTTCCTGCAAAGAAGCAAATCTTT
>CADBUT010000279.1 GCA_902797925.1 uncultured Spirochaetaceae bacterium | reverse complement strand
GTAGTTTCATCAATTAAGGTTGTTTTGCTTTCAACTTTATTGGTTGCAGTTGTACTCGGCCTGCTTGACTGGTTGTGTGTTTCTGGCATGAATTTGATTTTTTAAGGAAGTTCAATGGCAAAGGGCTGGTATATCCTTCACGTTTTTTCTGGTTACGAAGCCAAGATTGAAAGAACAATCCGTTCTATGCTTGAACAGGGCGAGCTTTCGCCTGAAGTTGTTCTTGATGTTAAAGTTCCTGTTGAAACAGTTGTAGACGTTAAGGACGGAAAAAAGAAAGAAGTGAAGAAGCTTCTCCTTCCGGGCTATATCATGGCAGAACTTAATTTGCCTGACGGCTTGGGCTGGAAACCTGTCTGCTCGGCAATCCGCCGCATTAACGGTGTTACAGGCTTTGTAGGCACTGCCAACAGTGTACGTCCGCGTCCGATTCCGGCAGAAGAAGCAAAAGCCTTGTTGCAGAAAGCCGGTGATATTAAAGGTGAAAAAACTCCGCGTGTCAGACAGACATTTGCTGTCGGCGAAACTGTCAAGGTTATTGACGGACCTTTCGCAAGTTTTACCGGTACTATTGATGAAGTTAATCTCGAAAAGAATAAGCTCAAGGTTGTAGTAGGTATTTTCGGCCGTGCTACACCTGTAGAGGTAGATCTTTTACAAGTTGAAAAGGTTTAATCCTTAAGAGAAGCCCTTGAAAGAGGGTTTTTCTGTTTTGGGAGAGATTGCGCACCGTTGGTGAAGGGCATCTCGTTAAAGCCGGTCTTTTTCCGGCGCCACCAATTAAATAAGGAGACATATATGGCAAAGAAGAAGGTAACGGCCATCATCAAGTTGCAGTGTCCGGCAGGAAAAGCTACTCCTGCTCCTCCAGTAGGCCCTGCGCTTGGACCGTATGGTGTCAGTGCTCCTCAGTTTGTACAGCAGTTCAATGACCGTACAAAGTCTATGGAACCGGGACTCGTTATTCCGGTTGTAATCACAGTCTATCAAGACAAGTCTTACACATTTGTTCTCAAGACTCCTCCTGCAGCAGTTCTTATCCGCAAGGCAGCCGGAATTGAAAAGGGTTCAGACAATCCTCTTAAGAACAAAGTCGGCAAGCTCTCAAAAGAAAAACTTGAAGAAATTGCAAAGACAAAAATGCCTGACATCAATGCAAACGACATTGAAGCAGCGAAAAAAATCATCGCAGGTACTGCTCGCAGTATGGGCGTAGAGGTGGAGCGGTAATATGAAACATGGAAAGAAATATCGCGAGTCGCTGAAAAAGTATGATCCGACAAAGTCTTATGCGCTTGCTGAAGCATGTTCTTTGGTAAACGAATTGAAATTTGCAAAGTTTGATGAAACTGTAGAACTTCATGTAAGCTTGAATCTTGGCAAATCTCAGACTGTCCGTGATACTTTGGTTCTGCCGCATCAGTTTAAGGGTGAAAAGAAAGTGCTTGTTTTCTGTAAAGAAGACCGCGTAAAAGAAGCTCTTGATGCAGGTGCAGCTTATGCAGGTGCAGCTGAATACATCGACAAAGTAAAGGGCGGCTGGCTCGACTTTGATGTTGCTGTTGCAACTCCTGACATGATGAAAGATGTAGGCCGTCTCGGTATGGTTCTTGGCCGCAAAGGTTTGATGCCTAACCCAAAAACAGGAACTGTAACAACAGACATTACTGCAGCTATCAACGAACTTAAAAAAGGCCGTGTTGAATACCGTGCAGACAAAGGCGGAGTTGTTCACCTTGCTGTTGGCAAAGTATCTATGGGTTCTGACAAAGTTGCTGAAAATATCTCAACTTTGCTCGCTGAAATTTCACGCAAGAAGCCAGCTGATGCAAAAGCTGATTATATTCAGTCTGTTTCAGTAAACTCAACAATGGGTCCTGGAATCTGGATTGACTACAAGGATGGTGAGTAATTATGGCTATAAAAGCAAAAAAACTCCAACCAGCAAAAGTAGAAGCAATTGCCGAAGTTAAGTCAGTTCTGGAAGGATACAACGATTACATCTTTGCTGAATACCGCGGCTTGACTGTTGCTCAGATTACAGATTTGCGCAAACAGCTTCGTGCAAAAAATTGCGAATTCAAAGTTGTTAAGAACAATTTTGCTCGTGTTGCTTTTGATGAGCTTAAAGTTGAAAACGTTGCAGATTATCTTTCTGGACCTACAGCTATTGCGCTCGCAAAAGAAGATTCAAACGAAGTTGCAAAAATCATGTTTGATTTTGCAAAAGAAGTTCCGGCATTAGTAGTAAAAGGCGCATACATTGAAAAAACAGTGTATGATCAGGCAAAGATTGAAGCTTATTCAAAATTGCCGAGCAAAATACAGCTTTATACTATGTTTGCTTGTGCTCTCAATTCTACAACACAGAAACTTGCTGCAACATTGCAGGCTGTTGTTGATAAGAAAAACGCAGAAGGTGCAAACTAATCTGCAAAACGGTTTCGGAGAAACTGAATTAAATGTGTCAGGCTTCATTGCTGTCGTCCTGTCACAAAAAAATAATGCCTATTTTAAGGAGAAGATAATATGGCAGCTTTAACTAACGATCAGATTTTGGATGCAATCGCATCAATGACAATTCTTGAACTCTCAGACCTCGTAAAGGCTATTGAAGAGAAGTTCGGTGTAACAGCAGCAGCTCCAGTTGTAATGGCTGGCGGTGCAGCAGCTGGCGGTGCAGCAGCAGCTGAAGAAAAAACAGAATTTAACGTATCTCTCGAAGCAGCAGATCCTGCTAAGAAAATTGCTGTTATCAAAGCCGTACGTGAAGTTACAGGCCTTGGTCTTAAAGAAGCAAAAGACCTCGTTGAAGGTGCTCCAAAACCACTCAAAGAGGGTGTTTCTAAAGAAGAAGCAGAAAAGATTAAATCAACTGTTGAAGCAGCTGGTGGAACAGTTAAGATTGCATAATTTTAGCTTAAAAATTAAAAGCTTTGCTGCCGGTGCAAATCTGCGGCAAGGCTTTTCAAACAGCGTTTGTTTTACTCAAAATTAAGCGTGTGCTACCGGAATACATATTTCGGTAGCTGTATCTATTTATAGAGTTTTCGAACTCCGGGAAAATGTGCAGCAAGCCATAGACGGCAATGAATAATAAGACACAACCCGTATAAGATGAAGCCACGTAGGCAAAAGGCAAGGGGGATCGATGTCCGCAAAAAAAGCGATAATCAATCGTCAGTATATTGGTAAGAATATCCAGAACTTTATGGAACTTCCTGACTTAATAGGAATCCAGACTTCTTCATACGAAAGTTTTCTTCAGAAAGAGAAACTTGATGCAAAACAGGAACCTGCCGTTCAAGGTTTGGAAGAAGTATTTCGCTCGACGTTCCCTATTGAAAGCCCGAATGGCGACATGTCTCTCGAATATGAATCTTACGAACTTGATGAAGAAAACATCAAATTCTCTGAACTTGAATGTAAACAGAAGGGACTGACTTATGCAGTACCTTTGAAAGCACATATAAATCTTGTTTTCCAGCAGACTGGTGAAATCCGTATGAAAGACATCTACATGGGTGATATTCCGCTCATGACAGACCGCGGTACTTTCATCATTAACGGCGCAGAACGCGTTGTTGTTTCTCAGATTCACCGTTCGCCTGGTGTTATTTTCTGCCATGAAAAGGGTGTGTACTCAAGCCGTATTATTCCGTACCGCGGTTCATGGCTTGAATTTGAAATCGATCAGAAAAAAGAGCTTATATACGCAAAGATTGACCGCAAGAAGCGCATTTTGGGAACAATTTTCCTGCGCGCTTTGGGTTATGAGACACGCGAAGAAATCATCAGATGTTTCTATAAAGTAGCAGACATTGATATTTCAGCATGCAAAAAAGAAGACCTTGTCGGAAAAGTTCTTGCAAGTGCTATATATATAGAAGACAAAGAAACAGACACAACCAAAAAGTTGTTCCGCGCAGGTGAAAAACTTCATCCTCACAGCATTGACGAACTTTTCGCAAATGAAATCAAAAACATTACAGTTATTGATTTTGAGGCTGAAGGTTCGCTCAATTCTCAGATGCTTATCAATTGTTTTGAAAGGGAAGAAATCCGCTTTACAAAAGAAGGCGCTGAGTCTGATGAACCGACAAAAGAAGACGCTCTCGCAGCAGTTTATTCAGTATTGCTTCCTGGTGAACCAATTACTGTAGAAAATGCTGAAAAAGATCTGAACACAATGTTCTTTACATTGCGCCGCTATGACTTGGGCCGCGTAGGACGCTACAAGCTCAACAAGAAATTCGACTACAAAGAAAATATCGAAGAACACACGCTCGTTAAGCAGGATATTATCTCAACAATGAAATATCTTATTACAGTTTACTGCGGCGACGAGCCTGTTGATGATATTGACCACCTCGGTAACCGCCGTGTCCGCTCTGTCGGCGAATTGATGACAAACCAGCTGAAGACAGCATTCAGCAGAATGGAAAGAATCGCCAAAGAAAGAATGAGCATGAAAGAAACCGAAACCATGAAGCCGCAGGACTTGATTTCTATCAAGCCGATTGTTGCAGCTATCAAAGAATTCTTCGGTTCAAGCCAGCTTTCACAGTTCATGGATCAGGTAAACCCTCTTGCAGAACTGACACACAAGCGCCGCTTAAATGCGTTAGGTCCGGGCGGTCTTTCACGCGACCGTGCAAGCTTTGAAGTCCGCGATATTCACTATACACATTATGGAAGAATGTGTCCTATCGAGACACCTGAAGGTCCGAACATCGGTCTTATCGTTTCACTTGCAATTTATACGCGCGTAAACGACTACGGCTTCCTTGAAGCTCCATACAGAAAGATTGTAGACGGAAAGGCTACACAGGATGTTGAATATCTTTCAGCTATGGAAGAAGACCGCTACTTTATCGGCACTGTTTCAGAAGACATGAAAGAAGACGGTTCGTTTATTACTGATACAATTTCCTGCCGCCGCCGCGGTGACTATACATCGCGCTCG
>CADBUT010000278.1 GCA_902797925.1 uncultured Spirochaetaceae bacterium | reverse complement strand
CAGAAAAATGAATTGCCGAAAACAGTGCTTCGCATAGAACGGTTTTCTTCTATCCATGCAGTTATCTTGTCGATATCACCGGTCTTTATAACAGGATTGTCTGTAAAGATTCTAAGATCATTTACATAAATATCGTTCCAATGACTTATTTCATCCGCGCGGGCCTGAATTATCTGACGGCAGAATTCGATATACTGATTTGTCGTTGTATTTTTTACCTGCGATGTGATTATAGTAGTCTGAAGACTGATAAACACAAGAAAACACAGTGAGATACCAGTCATAAAGACAACAACCATTTTCTTATTGCGCTGAGCCATATTTTTCCTCTTTTTGTCTGACTTTTTTATTTGATAGACAAATTTAAAGAATGTTCTCACAAAATAGCACATCTACGTAATTTTGTAAACTAACAGCAAAACAATTTTAATTTCCTGGTGTGTTTAAAACGATATTTTCCGCAGTTATTCAGTATTATTGTAGTTCATGCAGAATATCTTAAGAAAAATAAATTTTTCTATTGACGAATCAGACAAATAGTCAGAAAATGTAAGAACAATAGTCTTAATATCTCAAAGAGTTTTTATGCCAATGACGGCCAAAACAGAAGCACTGGACAAGTTATTACTTTCTTACAAACGCTACTATAATATTACACAGGATGATTCTGTTTTGCCGTTCAATGCGCTCGCGGAATTCCATTCGCATAACGAACAGTTTTTCCTGATAAAAGCCGCAAAAGTTGCAGATATAGACTCTAATGAATACATCTACTTTTCTCTGCAGGACGAGCTGACAGCGGAGACTGCTGCTTCTTTAGACAGGCTTGCATGGGAAACAGGAACCTCAAAAGTCACACCGTCATCAGCACACAGAAACACCGATGTTTCGCTTGTAATACTTGCAGACAAAATCACTGGAGAAGCCAAAAATACAATAAAAAAGCTGAAACACTATAAATCATACAAGTTTTCATTTTGGGGCTGGAGCAATTACAGTCTTATTGCCTTTGATATGTCGGACAAAAGCTTTGCATATAACCGGCGCGGCAAAGACTTGAAGAAGCTTTTTACTAATCTGTTATAGGGAACATACTGAAGTTTTCAGTATGGTGCTTATATAAAGCCGTTTAAGTGCATACATTGAACGGCAAACTAAAAAATGTAAAGTTAAGCTAATTAACTTTACAGGAGGAAAAAATGACAGCTTTATTAATCATTATTGCTGCTGTTGTTCTGCTTTTCTGTGGATACGTTTTCTACGGTTCATGGCTTGCAAAACAATGGGGAATTGACCCTGCAAAAAAAACACCTGCACAGGAAAAGGCAGACGGTGTTGACTATGTTGCAGCAAAACCAGCAGTTCTGATGGGACACCACTTCTCATCAATCGCCGGCGCAGGCCCGATTAACGGCCCTATTCAGGCAGCAGTTTTCGGTTGGGTTCCTGTTTTCTTGTGGTGTGTAATCGGTGGCATTTTCTTCGGCGGTCTTCAGGATTTCGGCTCGCTTTTTGCTTCAATCCGTAATGATGGAAAATCAGTCGGTGAAATCATCAAGGCTTCTATGGGAAAAACTTCAAAGAAGCTTTTCATCATTTTTGCCCTTCTTGTTCTGATTCTGGTTATCGCTTCATTTGTAAACGTTGTTGCAGGCACATTCTTCTCTGCACCAGGTTCTTTCGGATTGGTTAAGAACCCTAACGGAAATCAGACAACTGCAATGATTTCTCTTCTGTTCATTGTACTTGCTATCATCTATGGTATTCTTACAAATAAATGTGGTCTTAAGACTCTTCCAGCTACAATCATCGGAATTGCAGGAATCGTGCTTATCACAATTCTTGGCTTGAACTTTGGTTTTGCTATGAGCCGCACAGCCTGGATTGTTTTCATCGGTATCTATATCGCGATTGCTTCTCTTGTTCCTGTTTGGATTCTTCTTCAGCCGCGTGACTATCTTTCATCATTCCTGCTTTATGCAATGATGGCTCTCGCAATTATCGGTATTATAGCTTCTGCTTTTACAGGTAATGCAAGCTTCGCCATTCCTGCATTTACAGGCTGGAAGACAGGCATCGGAACATTGTTCCCTGCTTTGTTCATCACAGTTGCATGCGGTGCATGTTCAGGCTTCCACTCATTGATTTCTACAGGTACTTCTTCTAAACAGCTCGACAACGAAAAGAACGCTAAGGCTATCGGCTACGGTTCAATGCTTATTGAATCTGCTCTCGGTATTATTTCTTTGATTGCTGTCGGTATGGTTTTT
>CADBUT010000277.1 GCA_902797925.1 uncultured Spirochaetaceae bacterium | reverse complement strand
GTTAGACAAAAAAACATAAGAAGCCGAAAGCGGTGAAATTTCATTTTTAGGGCCGGTTCTCTTAAAAATTGAAACATCCCATTCTTCAAGCGGAACGCGGATTCTGGTCAAAAAATAGCCCGCCGGAACAGCGTCAAACTGCGAGAGCGGCAGAATCTGTGTTTCTGTTGAAGGGTGGTGCTTGTCTATGTGCATACGCTCTGTACCTGCGCGCAAAACCAGCTTTGCGTTCAGTGCAAGAAGCGGGGCAAATGTCGTCATCTTCATAGGCTGTGTACATACGTTGCCGCCGATTGTGGCAATGTTGCGTACCTGTCTGTTTGCAATGGTGCAGACTGCGTCATGCAGCACTTTCGGAAACTTCTGCGGCAGGTTTTCAATCTGCGAAAGTGTTACGCCCGCACCGAATTCGATTGAACGCTCAGTCTTTATAATCTGCTTGAATTCAACAATTCTCCGCACACTTAAGATTGAATCAGGGTAGCTTAAAAATGCAGGGCTTGCGCTGTAGTTTACGCCGGTGCATCCTGCTGTAATAGAGAGATTTTCTATAGTGCGGAGGTGATAAAGCGCTTCAGGTATATCTTCGGCGTATTTAATTGTGGCTGATTCAGTACTCATTTACACGTGACCTGCGGTTTTTTGCTGCTATTATAATGCCTGTCATCAATGTGTTCGCTTCAACGCATTTGCAGGGCATTGTCGCTATAAATTGCTCAATTTCTTCTTTTGTCGGCATTTTCACTTTTTCAATAAATTCGTTAATCGTAAAGTATTTGGAAGCTTCGCAATAGTCGCAATGGTGAACGCCTGCTTTTTTGAACGCCTTATGAATGTCTTCATATTCGGGTGTCTGCCTGAAATATTCAATTGTGACTATTGAGCTGTCCTGAACGGCATAAGCCGGAAGAATGCATGAAAGAACCGGTGTATTATCTAGAAGAACTGTGCATGAGCCGCATCTGCCTTCGCCGCAGCGCATTTTGCTGCCGCAAAGCCCAAACTGATTGCGGAGAACGTCTATGATTTTTTCAGTTCCGTTCATATTGAGTGTTTCAAGCTTCTCGTTTATTACGCAGTTAATTTTCACTTTCTGCTCCTTTTTGAGACATAAGCTTGTAGATTGAATCTGTTTCTAATGGAAGTTCTGTGACTTCTATGCCTAAAGCCTGAGAAACTGCGGAACTGAACGCTGCCGGCAGTACATTTTCTATGATTGAGCCGATTTCTTTTGGCGGCTCACCGGACGAAACAAATTCTACTTTCGGATAGACAACATTCAAGGAATTCGGCGAAACAAAGTTCCGGATTATTCTTGCGGCTTCAGTCTTTACGCTTGAAAGTGCAGATTTCTCGTCTAGTAGTTCGCCGCATTCCATGGCGATATTTACATCGCGGAGCATAACTTCGTAAGATACTGTGTCAACTTCAACTTCAACAACGGCAGCCACGCATGAAGCAGCCTGATAAGGCTGGCCTGAAAAATTGGTGTCGTTCCATATACTTTTTTTGGCAGGCATAAAAGTTTTTTTTACGCAAATAGGCAGCGGCTGCCTGAACCGCGATTTTTGCAGAGTTGTGCAGCATTTCTTAAGAAGCTGCGTCATTATCGTAATATTGAGCGACAATACATCAGGCTCGGCCGGTTCTTCTGTATTAGAATAATCTGTGTCAAAGTGCACGTTTTCAGGCGGAATCTCAAGTATCTTCTCGATGAGTTTCTGCCATATAACTTTTAGATGTTCCGTCGGTGAATAGATTTTAACAGAAAGAGAACCGTCTGTTTCAAGCGTAGTTTCAAGCGAATATTTTGAGCGGATCATGTCGTCTGAAAGCAGGCAGTTGCCTTCCTGGGCTACAGCAAGCCCTATGCCTCTAAGCCTTTTCTGCGGTGTTTCAGGCGGAAAAGAAGACAGAAGCTGATATGCGGTGTTTCTCCGCTTATAATCGCTCATGGAATATGCTTTGTTTATGGTTTCTTCTATAAAAAGAGGCTTGTATATGCAGTAGAAACTTGAATCATTTTCCTGCAGCCGGTTTTTCTGCTTTAATTCCTCAACGTCTATGTTCAGTTTTTCAGCAATATAATGCATGTGGTTTTCTATTGCAAAAAAAGCCTGAGAGTCGCCCCATGTAAAAGAGCAGTTGAGCGGCGGATAATTCGATTTTATGGCATAAGCGTCAATTCTTAGATTTTGTATTTTGTAGACGCCGGTTGCCGCAATTACAAACCTGTCAAGAATATACTGAATAAACGGGTTGATTATGCCTGCATTTATCAGAATACAGATATCCATAGACGTGATTAAACCGTCATCGCTGCATGAAGTTCTGTATCTTATTGTGGCAGGTTCCATGCGCTCAATATATGTTTCCTGCTCAGAAAGGGAATAAACAATTTTTATAGGCTTATGAATATTATATGCAGCTACAGCAGCCTGTGCCGCAGTTACGCTCGAAATCCATGTGTCGTTGATTCTTGTGCGCACCTGATGTGTCTTGTGAATCAGAATATGCTCGTCGTTTATGTTGAGTGTGTCTGCTACGGTTTTTCTAAGATGGCTTGCCCACTGTGAGTTTGTGTAAACGTGAAGCTGCTTGCCTGTAAAAGAAACAACACAGCTGTTCCGCTCTTCTTTAGGCAGCTTTATGTCAGACTTATAAGTCTGCTCAAACTGATTTTTAGAATCTGCAAAAACTGTATCCGGCTCTCCGTAATGAATGGAACGGTTTGCAAGAAGCTGGTCAGCCGAAAAAGAGTCAGAAAATTCAAGTCCGAACGGAATGTTCATCGGGTCAAGCGAAAAGCCGATTGAAGGCAGAAGTTCGTTAAGCTTGTTTTCGTCCGGCCCGACTAAGATGCCGATTGGCTGACCGTAGTATAGAATCTCTTTGTCGGCAAAAATGCTTGTGCGTGTTTTCTTTACAGCTACATTGTTTGTTCCGGGAATATCTTTTGCACTGAAAAAAGCGACTCCCTCGGGCAGCTCAGGCAGTTCAATTTCCGGTACAGCACCACATTGAACGGGGCTTCTTACAAGCACGCCGAAAAGCATGTCATCAAGAATAATGTCGCTTGAATATACGTCAGTGTAATCAAACTGTTTTTTTGAGTGAGAACGTTTCCGTGTTGTCTTTTTCGGCTTTACATCATTTTCAGGCATGATGTGCTTTTCCTATTGAAAGAACCGTATCAATAACCTGATCTGCCATTCCGTCCGTCATGTCCGGCCAAAGCGGCAAAGTTATCGTTCTTTCAAAATGTTCCTGCGCGTTCGGAAAATCTTCGGCTTTCAGGCCGTATTCGTTCTTGAAGTATGTCATTCTGAAATGCGGAATAAAGTGCATTGAAATGCAGATGCCTTCATCTTGAAGCAGACTGCCGAATTCGTTGCGGCTTATTTTAAGCATTTCGGGCTTTATGCGGAGGAGGTACAAGTGCCATGCGTTTCCGTCTCCGTCTGGCGGAAGTGTGAGAAAGTCTGCGTCTTTAAAAGCTTCGTTGTAGCGTCTTACGATTCTGCTGCGCTTTTCAAAGAGCATGTCTGCCTTTTTGAGCTGCTCGCGGCCTATTGCGCCGAGTACGTCAGGCATGTTGCATTTATAGCCTGCATCAACTACGTCATATTCCCAGGAAGCCTTGTCTTTTGTGTACCTGTCCCAAATCGGGCGGTCAATTCCGTGAAGCCGCATGACCTGCATTCTTTTGGCATATTCGGCGTTGTTCGTGGTAATCATGCCGCCTTCTGCCGTGGTTATGGTCTTTGTTGCATAAAACGAAAAAACGCCGATGTCGCCGAGCGTGCCTGCAAAGCCAAGCGCCGTCTTTGAAGGAAAGGCGTGCGCCGCGTCTTCGACAATCTTTACATTATAATGCTCTGCAAGTGCTTTAAGTTCCTTCATGTTG
>CADBUT010000276.1 GCA_902797925.1 uncultured Spirochaetaceae bacterium | reverse complement strand
AAATGCTGCAAATCAGTATTTTTATCGTTCTTATGATAATTATCTCTTTTATTATATTCACATTTATCGAAAAGCCTATAACAAGAAAGCTTTCAAATCGATTCGAAAAGAATCAAGACTTGCAAAAAGAATAGAAAAGCTTCATACTTAATTAACTGTTACACTCTACTTAAATGCATTGTGAGTTGCAAGGAGTTTGCTATGGTCTTAAAGACTTTATATAAGAACTTGAAATTTTTGTGCAAAAACGATTTGTGGGATTTGAAACGCACGAGTGAATGGGCTTCTTTGGATAAAATACCTGAAATCAGAAAAATGCGCTTGTTCAAAGAAATGCAACAACATAAGCTGCTTAGCTTAAAACCGAATATCTTGAGTTATGATGAATCTATTGATTATATAATCAATAGCAAATGCTCTTTATGTCGGTTCGGTGACGGCGAATTTAATCAGATAATGGGCGGATCTGAACCTTTTCAGAAGAATAATCCAGTTTTGACGCAACGGTTGAAAGAAATTTTGATGACTTGTTTGGATTCTTCTGATTTGAATAGCAATATACGGATAGCAATTTCAAGACTTTATTATAATTTTTCAGACTGGAACAATCTGATATTTCCGCGCTTCTTTGAAGAATTTGTTGTTTCAAATGAGAATTTTCTTGTAGAAGTATGTAATCCTAAATATACATATATATCAACAGAAATCTCACAGCTCTATCATATCTTTAAAGAGTATGATTTTGCTTCCTATTTTGGGCATATCAAAGAGATTTGGAAAGATAGAGATATTGCAATAATCTGTGGTGATAGAATTTTCAATAACATAGAAAATAATATTTTTGATTGTGCAAAATCTACAGAATATATCTATGCGCCGACAACAGAAGCTTTTAATCAATATGACGAGATTCTTGACAAGGCAAAAAAAATCTCAAAAGAAAAGCTTGTAATTGCAATTCTTGGTCCAACAGCAACATTGCTTGCTTGGGATTTATCGCTGTGTGGATATCAGATTCTTGATTTCGGGCATATAGCACAAGATTACGATTCGTTCTTAAAAAAAGAAAATCAGAATATAAAAACAGTAACTGATTTTTTTGACAAAGACTGACGATGCAAGCCTAATAATAGACTAAAGGCTGTTGTTCTTCGGGGTGGGGCTTGTTGCTTGAACCTTTATGATTCATTTTTCAAATTTACCAAACATTGTACAATTGAATTGTTGGAACTTGAAGCCGGGAATATTTTCAGTTATACTCAATTGTTATGAATTTTATTAATCGATTCAAAATAAATATCAATTCTGTATTATTGGCTGGTTACCTTTTTTTTGTTTGGTCTTCATTCATATATTTAAACCGTTCCAGTAAAACAATAGGTTTGATTGTCTTTTTGATTGCAGCGTTATTCTTGTCTTTGATTGTTTCTAGTAAAATTGTAACAGCCATTAAAAAAGTTGAAATAAAATGTAATGATTCAACTAAGCTTAAAAAGGGCATAGTATTCTTTTGTTTTTTTGCAATGACATTTTGTGTAATGCTGTTATTGTATTGGGCTTTTTTCCCAGGTTCTTATCCGGCAATTGATGTTATATGGCAGTACGAACAAGTAATAAACAATTCTTATAATGACTGGCATCCTTTTTGGCATACAATTGTTTTCTTTACATTTCCAGTGAAATTAACAGGAAAACTTAGCAGCGTCGTTCTGTTTCAGATGATTTATTTCTCTTTGGTTATGGGATATTTTGGACTGGTCATATACAAACATTCAAGTCTCAAAATAGCTCTTATATCGCTTTCTTATATAATCCTTAATCCTTTTACAGGCTGGATGCTGATTTTTCCTACAAAAGATGTCGGATTTGCTACAGTTGCCTGTTTGTCTATGATAATGGCTGCCGAAGCTTATTTTTCAAAAGAATGGGCAAATAAATGGTGGCGCTTATTTTTATTTGGCATAGTGCTGGCTAACGCAACTTTATTCAGGCATAATGGCATTTTATTTACGTTTATGCTTTTAATTGCACTGATTTTCATTTTAGACAAAAAGCAATCAATCATTGTTGTTGCTTCTTTTGTGTTGTTTGTTTTTGTTGTAAGAATTCCTGTTTATCATGCATTGAATGTAGAAAAACCGAAAGAACGTGTAACAGAGGTTTCAGGCCTGCCTTTGACAATATTGGGAAATGTCGTAAAAGAGGCACCAGAAAAATTAGATGATGAAACATTGAATTTTGCTTATTCTATTGCTCCCAAAAAAGACTGGGAAGATTTTTACGTTTGCGGAAGTTTTAACCATTTAAAATTTCAGGGATTTGAACCGCCAAGATTCAATAAAAATGTGATTGAAGAGGCTGGTGCCGCCAAAATGCTCAGCATTATGGCAAAATGCTTTATACGTGCTCCAGAAGAATCACTTCGAGCCTTTTTTACCTTGACTGGCATTGTCTATAATTTGGAACGCATAGATGGTGATTGGGATTGGGCTATAATGGAATATGGACGGATCAATCACAACATTACGTATGGCGGTAATGTACAGCTGGCAAGCATACTGAAGAATTATAAAAAATTGATATACATTACTATTCTTAAATATTTTAGAGTAATAGGTGTAGCTTTGCTATTTATAACTATCGTGATAATTGGTAAAAGCAATTTTAAGAGCTTTGAAGATTGGAAAAGAATTATGATATGTCTTCCAATTTATGCTTATGATTTTGGAACTATGCTCTTATTGTCTGGCAATGATGCAAGATTTTTTTACTCAACTCTCTTGGTTGCACCTTTAATTGGTTTAATAATGCTGAGAGAGAGAAAAAACGTGAGTCATTTATAATAATTTGGATAAAACACTGCTTGCCCCAACAGCCTAATAATAAACCACATCTGGCTTGTTGCTTGAGTCTTCTCTGTTTTGGATTTTCCAGCATCGGTGAATGTGCTTGTTGCGGAAATCTTCTGGGATTGTTGATTCTGTGATGTCGGTTACAACGCCGGAAATGAGAGATTCATTCATTTTTAGCTTTGTTGAGTTAGTCGAGAAATAAAGCACACCGCCCGGGTTCAGCGCTTTGAGTGCTGCATTCACAATCTCAGACCAGTCGCGGTTTATGTCAAAGACATCTTTCAGCCTTTTTGAATTCGAAAAAGTCGGCGGATCTAAGATGATTATATCCCAGCGGCAGCGGAGTGCCTTGCTTGTGTCTGCACCGGCGGCGCTTTTTATGAACTTAACAGCATCTTCTTGAATGAATCTGTATTTGCCTGCGGTTTTGCCGCCACAATCTGCACTTTGGCTAATGTCTATACCATTCAAACTGAAATTTTGCTTTGCCCACTCAAGATATGTGTGCGAAAGGTCAACTGAATCTACAGAAGCGGCGCCGCCTTTTGCTGCATAAACAGAAAATGCGCCTGTATAGCAGAAAAGGTTCAAGACATGCTTGCCGCGGCATTCGTTTTTTACCGTATGGCGAAGCGGCCTGTGGTCAAAGAAAAGCCCCGTATCAAGATAATCTGACAAGTTGACAATGAACTTTAAGCCTTGCTCTTCTACAGTTATGCAATGCTTTGAAGCTGCAAATTTTTCATATTGAGAATTTTCGCCGCGCTGCTTTTTGCGCTGCTTGATAAAGATGTTCTCTTTTGGAATATCGAGCACAGTGCGGACAGCTTCTGCCATCGTTTCAAGCCATTTATCTTCAAGTTTCTGGTCTTTTTCATACGGCCGTTCGTACAGAGCAATGTGCGCATAAATGCCGGAGTTGTTATCAGCCGTTCCGGTCTGCTGATAAATATCAACTGCAAGCGGAATTTCTGGAATGTCTTTGTCATAAAGCCTGAAAGCATGAACGTCGGTACGCTTTGCCCATTTCCGCAAATGTCTGTACCTTTTAGTCAGTCTGTTTGTAAAATAAACAGTCTGACGGTCTGCAGCCTGCTCTAAAGACATTGTGTCTTTTTCCATTAGATATACCTGAAAAGCTTTTAAGCAAGCTGAATAGCCGCGCAAAGCATTGCGTAGCCTGAAGTCAAATCTTCACGCTGAACAGCAACATTGTCAGGAACATTGATTTTGGTGTTTGTAAAATTCCAGATGGCTTTAATTCCTGATTTTACGATTAAGTCTGCTACCTGCTGTGCCTGAGAAGAGGGAACTGTAAGAACTGCAAGAGTTGCACCAAGATTCTTGACGTTCTCCTCAAAACTATTGAGCGAAAGAACAGGTACGCCGTGTATATATTTACCGATCCGGTCCGGATTAGTATCAAAAGCAGCAACAAAATTCAGCCCGTGAATTGCAAATTCCTGATAACCGGTTAATGCTGTTCCGAGATTTCCGGCTCCAATAAGAACAACATTCTTAGGGTTATCCCAGCCTAAAAAATGCTCTATTGACTTAACAAGAGGTTTAACTGGGTAACCGCGTCTTGGTCTGCCGACTATTCCAGTCATCGAAAGATCTTTTCGTACTTGAATCGGCTCATAGTTAAGCTCTGTTGATATTACTGTTCCGGAAAGATATTCCAAACCGTCTGCTTCTGCCTGACGGGCGATCTGTAAATATGACGGAAGCCGTCTGATTGCCGGTGCGGCAGGAATTTTTTTTCTAATCATAAGAGAAGTATACATCAAAAAAATAATAGAGAAAAGTAGAAACAAGGCAAGAAATGCATAAATATGAGAAATTTTTATCGAAATAAGGAACAAGCTTATTTTCTTTATATGCAGTATTTTAGAAAATAATTCCATTTGATTGAAAAGCCCGCATACTATTGCAATGAATGTAGCTTTTTCTTATTATGATTTCAGAGGTTCAAATAAATGAGTTCTTTAAGTACAATCGCAATTATTGCAGCAATTATCGGATTGATGTACTTGGCTTATAAAGGCTGGTCAATCATTCTAATTGCACCGCTTCTGGCTGTCGTGGCTTCAATTGGTTGCGGCGCATCTTTCCTTGATGTTCTCGGAAACGTCTATCTGGTAAAGGCTGCGGAATATATCAAAAACTATTTTCCGATTTTTCTTTTTGGTGCGGTTTTCGCAAAATTAATGGAAAAAGGCGGACTTGCCGCAAGCATTGCTGACAAGATTGTTGAGCTTTTGGGTGCAAAGCGTGCTGTTCTTGCTGTTATTTTGGGCTGTGCAGTTTTGACATACGGCGGCTTGAGTGTTTTTGTTGTTGCTTTCGTAATGTATCCGTTTGGCGCTGTGCTTTTCAGAAAGGCCGGCATTCCAAAGCGGCTTCTTCCTGCAACATTGTGGATCGGCATCTTCACCTTTACGATGGTTGCAGTTCCTGGAACGCCGCAGATTCAGAACATTATTCCTTCAACATATTTCGGCACTTCAACTTGGAGCGGTATCGGCATCGGCATTTTTGCGACTGCGCTGCTTCTTGCAATTGGGCTTGTCTGGATTGGCTTCAGGGCAAAGACGTTGATGGCAAAAGGCGAGGGCTACGGCAACTATAACGACGAAAATCAGTCTGAAGACAAAGACTTGCCGAACTGGTTCTTGTCTTTGATTCCGCTGCTTATGGTAATTGTGCTAAACATCGTTTTGAGCAACCCTTTCAAATGGTCATTCATCACATGGAAAATCCCATCATTGTGGGCTGTTTCAATTGCCACAATTCTTGCCACGCTCGTTACGATTATCGTGGGCCGCAAGCGCATTTTTGCCGCAGAAACTGAAGTTTCGGGCAAGCAGGTTTTCTTAAAGACTGTGAACGCTTCGGCTCTTTCAAGCGGAACGGCTGTTTTCAACGTTGCTTCTGGCTTTGCTTTCGGCTGCGTGGTCACAAGCGTTATCGGCTTTGACGTAATCAGCAAGCTTTTGCTTAAGCTTTCTGAAAACGGCAACCCGCTTTTTTCGGCAGTTCTTTCGACAAACATCATGTGCGGTCTTACAGGCTCAGCTTCTAGCGGCATTACGATTGCGCTTGCAAAGTTCGGCGAAATCTGGGCTAACCTTGCGACAAATGCGGGTATTCCGCTTGAAGTTTTGCACAGAATCGTTTCAGTTTCGGGCATCGGCATTGACCCAGTTCCGCATTGCGGTGCATTAGTAACAATGTTCGCCATCTGCGGCTTGACCCACAAAGAAAGCTACTTTGACCTTGTAATGCTCATGCTTTTCAAGTTTTTCGTTCCTTATTTGTGCGTCGTTTTCTATATGCTCACAGGAATCGTGTAAACGGTTAATCTTTTATGGGAAAACTCTCTGTTCTTGAGCGACATTATCAGCAGCACAAAGAAGACCACCGCCTTGAAACAAGGCACGGTCAGGTTGAATTTGCTGTATCGATGAAGTTCATTCACGAATATCTGCCAAAAGACAGAACAGGTTGCAAGATTCTTGATGTCGGCGCAGGAACAGGAAGATATTCCCTTGCTTTGTGCGGCGAAGGTTTTGACGTTACAGCCGTTGAGCTTGTAAAAAGCAACCTCAACGTGCTCCGCGCAAAACATTCGCCTGTAAAGACTTGGCAGGGCAACGCCGTCGATTTGCACTTTTTAGAAGATGATTCTTTCGACATGACGCTGCTTTTCGGGCCGCTTTATCATCTGCATGAAAAATCTGAAAAGCTTAAGGCTTTGAGCGAGGCAAAGCGTGTAACAAAATCTGGCGGCGTGATTCTTGTGGCTTATCTTATGAACGAGTACAGCCTTTTTTCGTATTGCTTTAAGGAAAACAGAATTACTGGGCTGATGAAAGACGGCGCGGTTTCGGCTGATTT
>CADBUT010000275.1 GCA_902797925.1 uncultured Spirochaetaceae bacterium | reverse complement strand
GTCGATGTCTTTGCAAAAGATAACGGCCTGCGCATTATGAACAAAGACGGAATAAAGCAGATTTCGGCCGCCGTGCTTGACGGCAAGGCTGTCATGCTCTGGGCAAATCCCGCGATTCAGCTTTCAAAAAAAGATGTGCCGTCTTGCATAAAGATTTTACCTGAAAAAGCGCGGCCTGAATTTGCAGATATTCTGATTGAACTTGAAGAAAACTGCGGCCAGTTGCAGGGCGCGAATCAAGCCAAGCACTGCAAGCTGCTGCTTGTTCCGCGCCTTTATTGCGCCGGAATGGGCTGCAAGAAAGGCAAGACTTTTGAGGAGCTTAACCAGTTTTTAGCTTCTCATCTTGCGGAGCTTGATTCGCTTTTTGCGCTTGCAAGCATAGACTTGAAAAAAGACGAGCTTGGGCTTATGACGCTTGCGCAATATCATCATGTTCCGTTTTTCACGTTTTCAGCGGAAGAACTAAAGCTTGCCGAGGGCAGCTTTTCAGAATCTGAGTTTGTAGAAAAAATGACGGGCGTTTCAAATGTCTGCGAAAGGGCGGCCATGCTTTGTGCCGGAAAAGACGCGGAGCTTATAATGAAGAAAACAGCCGGAAACGGCATGACGCTCGCCGTAGCAAAAAGAGCGCCTGTAATTTCAAAATGGAGGCACCGCTGAATAATGAGAAATACTATTTATATAGTGGGAATCGGGCCGGGCAAAACAGAGAAAATGACTGTTGAGGCGCACCAGATTTTGCAGCAGTGCGATGTGATTGTCGGCTATTCAGTTTACATAGAGCTTTTGAAGCCGCATTTTTCAGATAAAGAATTTCTTTCAACACCGATGACGCGCGAAGTTGAGCGCTGCAAACTCTGCTTTGAGCAGGCGTTGCAAGGCAAAAAAATCGCGCTTGTCTGCAGCGGCGATGCCGGCGTTTACGGCATGGCTTCTTTGATGTTTGAGCTTAAGCAGGCTGAAAAGCAGCAGGCCGCGCAATATGCCGAAATTGAGCTTTGCGTAATTGCGGGCGTAACGGCGGCAAACAGCGGTGCGGCTTTGCTCGGTGCGCCGCTAAGCAACGACTATTGCGTTATAAGCTTGAGCGATGTGATGACGCCGTGGCAGATAATTGAAAAGCGGCTTGCTTGCGCCGTCAAAGGCGACTTTGCAATTGCTATTTACAACCCGTCTAGCCGAACACGCAAAGATCATCTTAAAAGAGCGTGCAGCATAATGCTTGATGCCGGTGCTTCTCCGAACCTGCCTTGCGGTTATGTTGAGAACATCGGAAGAGACGGCACGGCGGTTCATATCTGCACGCTTGCCGAGCTTGCAGAAAGGCAGGTGAACATGTTCACCACAGTCTTTGTGGGCAATTCTCAGACTTTTGTCTTTGACGGCAAGCTTATAACAAGGCGCGGGTACTCAATATGAAGAAAATTCTCGTATTCGGCGGAACGACCGAAGGGCGGCAGACAGCCGAAATGCTTGCAGAAAATCAGATTGAATGTGATGTGTGCGTCGCAACAGAATACGGCGAAGAACTGCTCGAAGAATCGCGGTTTATCAACGTAAAGCAGGGCAGGCTTGCTGAACCGGCCATGAAAGAACTGCTTGCAAAAGGCGGTTATGCCGCCGTTATTGACGCAACGCACCCTTTTGCCACCGCCGTTTCAAGCAACATCATGCAATGCATGGCAGAAAACAACACCGATATTCCGCTTTTCCGTTTTGAGCGTGAAATTAACCGGAAAGAAGACGATTTCTGCACTTATTTTGATTCTGCCGAAAGCTGCGCGGAAAGCCTTAAAAGCACAGCCGGAACAATAATGCTTACGACAGGCTCAAAAGACTTGCACACTTTCTGCCAAGACCATGAATTGCGCAAGCGGCTTGTGGCGCGTGTCTTGCCGTCTGAAGAAAGCATAAGGCTCTGCCATGAAGCGGGGCTTGAAGGCAGCCAGATTATCGCAATGCAAGGGCCGTTCTCTCAAAAAATGAACGAAGCCCAAATCGAAGATTTTCATGTTTCGGTGCTTGTCACCAAAGAAAGCGGCAAGACTGGCGGCGAAGACACCAAAATTGCCGCATGCCGAAAACAAGCTGTAAAATGCTTTATCATCAAAAAGCCCGAAAATCAAACTGCCGCCGCCGTGCCCAAAAACTACGCGGTTATCAATTCGCTTAAAGCTTTGGCTGCCGCGCTTGAGCCGGTCTTGCTTAAGAAATTGCAAATTTCGTGCAAGCTCTGCATAACTTTAGCCGGCATCGGCATGGGCAGCGCAGAAAGTATGACTGTGCAGGTGCAGAACGCGCTTTTGAAAGCTGATTATGTCTTTGGTGCGCCGCGCATGATTGAAAGCGTAAAGACCGGCGGCAAGAAATATGCGTATTATCTGGCAAAAGACATTGTGCCTCTTTTGCGCCAGATTCAGGCTGAAAAAGCTGGTGCGTGTAATGCCGTTGTGCTTTTTTCTGGCGATACAGGCTTTTTCAGCGGCGCAGAAAGCTTATGCCGCGGGCTTGAAGCTTCGGGCTTCGGCAATATCAGCGTTCTACCGGGCGTTTCATCGCTTTCATGCCTAGCTTCAAAATTCAAGATTAGCTGGCAGAATGTCAGCATCATCAGTATGCACGGCATGGCGCAAGACGAGTGGCTGCCCAAGCTTTGCAATGCTGTGCGCAACGCCGAAACAGTGTTTTTCATCACTTCCGGGGCGCAAGACGTAAGAAGCATTGCGGAACAGGTTATGCTTTTGAAAAAGAATGACCCAAAAATTTCAGATTACATAGTACAATTAGGGTATCAGCTTTCTTATAAAGACGAAAAAACGTGCAGCCTGAACCTTGAAGAATGTCTGCAAGTTTCAGAAAAGGGGCTTTATTCAGGTTTTCTCGTTCCAAAGCGTGAAAAGGAAAAACAAATTGAGTGACACCACGTTGACAAAAGTTATAACGCCAGGCATTTCAGATGATGAATTCATCCGTGGCGAAGTGCCGATGACCAAAGAAGAAGTCAGAAGCGTTTCGATTTGCAAGCTCAAGCTTTGCGCCGAATCTGTGCTGTATGATATTGGCAGCGGCACAGGCTCTGTTGCCGTTGAAGCGGCGCGCCTTTCAGACAAAATCAAAGTTTTTGCGGTTGAAGCAAAAGGCGAAGCGGTTGAGCTTATCAAGCAAAACTGCGGAAAATTCAATGCTGAAAATGTGAGCGTTATAAGCGGTTCTGCGCCAGAAATGCTTGAAACGCTGCCCGCGCCGACCCACGCTTTTATTGGCGGCACAAACGGCAAACTGAAAGACATATTGCGGGCGCTTTATCGCAAAAACCCTGAAATGCGCATCGTGATGACGGCGGTTAGCCTTGAAACTGTTGCAGAAATGCAGACAGTTTTGTCAGATTATCCTGTTACCGACGATGAAATCGTTCAAGTCTCAATTGCAAAGGCGCGCAAAGCTGGAAGCCATCATCTGCTTTTTGCGAACAACCCTGTTTTTGTCTTTGCGTTTACGTTCAAGAAGGTGTGAGCATGAAATTGCAGAACAAGCCGCGCATTGTGCTTGGCGCGCCAAGAAGCGGCAGCGGCAAGACGCTGGTTTCAATTGCGCTGATGCAGGCATTGACGGCGGCCGGCAAAAAGGTTTCGGCGTTCAAATGCGGGCCAGACTACATCGACCCGATGTTCCACAAAAAGATTTTGGGCGTGCCTTCAAGAAACCTTGACCTTTTCTTTGCAGACGAAGAGCTTGTAAAGTCGCTGTTTGCAGATTCAGCCGCCGGCTCTGACGACACTAATAATACCGAAATCTCGGTAATCGAAGGCGTTATGGGCTTGTTTGACGGCATCGGTACAACAGACCGAGCTTCAACTTATCATCTGGCAAAGACGCTTGCCGCGCCAATCATTCTGATTGTCGATTCAAAAGGCATGGGGCGTTCGGTCATAGCTGAAATTGCGGGCTTTCTCATGCTCGATAAAATGCACCTTATAAAAGGCGTGATTCTCAACAATATGAGCGCCGCTTTTTACCAAGCGGTAAAGCCTGTAATCGAAGCCGAGCTTGATGTGCCGGTTCTCGGCTATTTTCCGTTTCAAAAAGACAAAAAGATAGAAAGCCGCTATCTTGGGCTAAAGCTGCCAGACGAGATTGACGGCATAAAGCAGATGGTCAGCAAAGCCGCCGAAGAGCTTGCAAAGACTGTCGATTTAAAGCGCATCGAAACAATTGCAGAAGAAGCGCCGCCTGTTGAGTATGAGCCTTTAGAGACGCTGCTACGAATTCCTGCACGGCCGCAAAAGCGTGTGCGCATAGCTTTGGCAAAAGACGAAGCTTTCTGCTTTTATTACGACGACAACATAAAGCTGCTTGAAAAGCTCGGCGCAGAAATCGTTGAGTTTTCACCGTTGCATGATAAGCAGCTTCCGCCTGAAATTTCGGGCTTGATTTTAGGCGGCGGCTACCCTGAACAGTTTGCCGAAAAGCTTGCCGCAAATCAAAGCATGAAAGATTCTGTGCTTGCGGCGTTGAACGCAGAGTTGCCGTCAATTGCCGAATGCGGTGGCTTTATGTATTTGCATGAATCGATTGAAACGCAAGACGGCAAGCAGCACAGCATGGTTGGCGCAATAAAAGGCACTTGCCGCTTTATGAACAAGCTCGTCAGGTTCGGCTACATCTCAATCAGCGT
>CADBUT010000274.1 GCA_902797925.1 uncultured Spirochaetaceae bacterium | reverse complement strand
GTCAGGCTTGTGGCAATCATGCCGCCTGTGCAAGATTCAGCAGTTGATATATGAAGATTCTTTTCGCGCAGCAAATCAAGCAACTGCGCTGCTTCCGGCTTTCCTCTATCAAACATCAGTTTTACCCAGCTTTCTAATGAGTTCCACAAGCGAATCAAGCTTATCATGCGTTATAAGCGGATTCAAAAGCGTAAATTTGAGACAGACAAAGCCGTCGCTTACAGTCTGGCCGATTACTACGCCGTGCCCGTGAATGAGTTTCCTGCGTACTTTTTTGTTTATCTCGTCTCCGCCTTTCAGTCTGAAAACGACGGAACTGATTTCAGGCTTGGTGACGACGGCAAAATCGCTGTCATTCAATAGCTTTTCGTAAAGATAAGCCGCATTTTCCATGCTTGTCGAAATAATCTCGCTCCAGCCTGCTTTTCCGCGTGTCTGAAAGGCAACCCAAACTTTAAGCGCGTCAAATCTTCTGGTAGTTTGAAGCGATTTGTCCACAAGGTTTGTGTAGCCGTCTTCTTCGTCTTCTGTGCGGTTGAGGTAATCAGCATGAATGGTGAGCGCGTCAAAGGTTGAGCCGTCTTTAACGAGAACGGCGCTTGAGCTGATTGGCAGCAGGAACATTTTGTGAAAATCAACAGTGATTGAGTTGCACTTTTCAAGACCGGCAATTCTTTCTTTGTATTTTTGCGAGAGAATTACGCCAGAGCCATAAGCCGCGTCTGCATGAAGCCACATGCCGTATTTGCTGCACAACGGTGCAATTTCAGAAACCTGGTCAATCGAACCGAAGTCAGTTGTGCCGATTGTGGCAACAACAAGGAACGGAATGTTGCCGTTCTTTACGTCTGCTTCGATTAAGGCGGCAAGCGCGGCTGTATCCATGCGTTTCTGTTTGTCTACAGGCACTTTTACCACGCTTTTATAACCAAGCCCCAGAATGTGAGCGCTTTTTTCCATTGAAAAGTGCGAAATCTCGGAAGTATACATGCGGAGTTTTCTGAAATTTTCCGGCAAGCCATGTTTTTTTATATCATAGTTGAGTTTTGTGTTGCAGAACCAGTCTCTTGCAAGAATTATTGCGGTCTGGTTAGACTGGCTGCCGCCAGACGTGAAAACGCCGTCTGCGCCGTTTTCAGGCTTAAAGCCGTAAAGGCTACACAGCATCTTGATGACTTCAACCTCAATTTCGGTTGCAACAGGCGACTGGTCCCAAGAATCCATTGATTGGTTGAAAGTGGAAAGCACAAGCTCAGAAGCAATGCTTTCGATTGTCGCAGGGCTGTGAAGGTGCGCCATATAATCTGTTGAGGGAGTGCGCAAAAAATTGGGCAAAATCTGCTTCTTGAGCCGCTCAAGCACAGCCTGCCAGCCCAAGCCGCTTTCCGGCAGAATATCTTTAACCTTGATAAGTTCTTTTAATTCTTGCGGAGTAGGGCCTGAATAGGCTGTGCTGTCTTCAAAAGATGCTGCCACCGCATCAGCTGTTTCTGCAATAATGCGGCGGTAAGCTTCTTTTGATTCAGGCTTGTCTGTCAAAAAAAGAGGAAGTTGTTCCACGATGAGTTATTTTCCGTATTTTTTATTGACGGCAATTACAGCTTCTTCAAAGATGTCCATTGCCTTTTTCAAGTCTTCGTCTGATATGTTGAGCGCGCAAAGGCATCTCATTACAGAGCCGTTGCGGCCGCCTTTTTCGACGATGAGCTTGTGGTCAAAGCACCAGCGCTGCACCGCCGCAGCAATGTCGCCGCTTGCAGGCAGAGAGCCGAGCAAGTCTGGCGTGCCTTTCGGGTCAACAAACTCTGTGCCGCGCATAAGGCCTTTGCCGCGTATGTCGCCGATAATCGAAACTTTGGCTTTAAGCTCTGTCAGACGTTTTTCGATGTATTCGCCTTTGCGCACCACGTCGTTTAAGAATTCAGGCTTAGAAACCCTGTTCATAACTACTGTACCTGCGCCCATTGCAAGCTGGTTGCCTCTGAATGTACCTGCGTGTGCGCCCGGCGTCCATTTGTCGAGATTCTTGTTGTAGATAACTACAGACATTGGCTGTGTGCCGCCGATGGCTTTTGAAGCGAGAATCACGTCGGGCACTATTCCGGCGTATTCAAATGCAAAGAATTTGCCGCTTCTGCCCACGCCGCACTGAATTTCGTCTACGATGAGCGGAATTTCAAGTTCTTGGGTAACGCGGCGGATTGTCTGCAAGAATTTTACAGGAGCGGGAATGACACCGCCTTCGCCTTGTATTGGTTCGATTATTACTGCTGCCGGCTTTGTAATGCCAGATTCAGGGTCTTTCAGCGTGCGCTCAAAGAAAGCGCAAGCCGCGTCAACGCCTGCTTCTCCGCCCAAGCCGAAAGGGCAGCGGTAAGAATATGGAAACGGAAAGAAATGCACTTCGGGCATCAATCCGTTGACTTTTGTCTTTGCGTTTAAGTTGCCTGTGCATGCCAATGCACCGTGGCCCATTCCGTGATAGCCACCCGAAAAGGCGATTATCGAAGTGCGGCCTGTGGCGGTCTTGCACAATTTTAATGCAGCATCTGTTGCGTCTGTTCCTGAAGGACTGCAAAACTGAATTTTTGCATTATCCTTCAGTTCTGAAGGAAGCAAATCAAGCAGCGTATGCACGAACTTATCTTTGACCGGTGTGGTCAAGTCAAGCGTATGCAATGGTGCATCCGATGTAATCATATCAACCATGGCCTGATTAACTTCAGAATCGTTGTGTCCGAGTGCGAGCGTCCCTGCGCCGCACAAAAAATCCAGATATTTGTTTCCTTCTACGTCCTCAACCCACGACCCCTTTGCCTTTGCAAGCGCAAACGGAAATTTGCGGGGGTAGCTTCGAGCGTTAGATTCAGTGGAATCCTGTCTGGTAATGTAATACTGATTGGTGCCCTTTTTCTCAAGCATCTACTTTCTCCATTACTTGGATAACCAAATCTGTCAACGGCAGTTTTTGTTTTTGATTGTCTATTGAAACTACCCGATATTTCTTTTCTATACAAGCCCTTGTAACAATTTTTTGCAAAATAATGCATGTTTTTGTCAAATATTTCATGAATTTTCTAAAAGATGTCACAAGACATTGCTTTTCGGGCAGACCCCGAACCAAGTTCGGAGTGACATCATTTTGCAATATTAGTGTTCATTGCCTGGAAACTGCGGAATTCCGTCGAAGCCTTTCTTCAAGTCTGCATCTGTCGGAATGTAATCGCTCATTTCGCCGTCGTTGAACTTTTGATAAGCAACCATGTCGAAGTAGCCTGTGCCTGTAAGGCCGAAAACGATGTTCTTAGCTTCGCCTGTTTCTTTGCACTTCAAAGCTTCGTCGATTGCAACCTTTATTGCGTGGCTGCTTTCTGGTGCCGGCAAGATGCCTTCAACGCGGGCAAAAGTTTCTGCTGCCTGGAACACGTCTGTCTGCTCAACTGCGCGTGCCTCAATCAAGCCTTCGTCGTAAAGCTCGCTCAAGATTGTGCTCATGCCGTGGTAGCGCAAGCCGCCTGCATGGTTTGCTGAAGGAATGAAGCCGCTGCCGAGCGTGTACATCTTTGCCATCGGGCAGACTTTGCCGGTGTCGCAGAAATCGTACAAGTATTTGCCGCGCGTCAAGCTTGGGCAGCTTGCAGGTTCAACAGCAATAAACTGATAATCTTTTTCGCCGCGCAGCTTTTCGCCCATAAACGGGCTGATAAGGCCGCCGAGGTTAGAGCCGCCGCCCGCGCAGCCGATGATGACATCAGCTTTGATGCCGTACTTGTTGAGCGCAGTCTGTGTTTCAAGGCCGATAACGCTCTGATGCAGAAGCACCTGATTGAGCACAGAACCGAGAACATAGCGGTAGCCTTCATGTGTTACGGCGTGTTCAACAGCTTCTGAAATTGCGCAGCCCAAGCTGCCTGTTGTGCCGGGGAATTCGGCATTGATTTTGCGGCCAACTTCGGTTTCCATAGACGGTGAAGGAATAGCCTTTGCGCCGTAAGTGCGGATTACTTCGCGCCGGAACGGTTTCTGCTCGTATGAGCATTTGACCATGTAGACAATGCAGTCAAGCCCGAAATATGCACAAGACATTGAAAGCGCCGTGCCCCACTGACCTGCGCCTGTTTCTGTTGTTACGCCTTTCAAACCCTGTTTCTTGGCGTAATAAGCCTGTGCGATTGACGAATTCAGTTTGTGGCTGCCTGATGTGTTGTTGCCTTCAAACTTATAATAGATGTGCGCGGGTGTGCCGAGCTTTTTTTCAAGAAAATAAGCCCTTACAAGCGGAGAAGGGCGGTACATTTTATAGAAGTTGCGGATTTCTTCTGGAATTTCGATAAGACGGTCTGTATTGTTGAGTTCCTGCTTTACAAGCTCTTCGCAGAAAACAGGCTTCAAGTCTTCTTCTGTGCAAGGTTTGAGCGTTGCCGGATTCAAAAGCGGTGCAGGTTTTGTTTTCATGTCTGCGCGTACGTTATACCATGAAGTCGGCATCTCCTTTTCTTCAAGATATATTTTATAAGGAATCTCTTGTGTTGCCATTTTTAACCTCCGTGGCATAATAAATTTTAGTAAATTTCTTTTTATAGAAACACTATACAACAAAAAAATGATTTTGTCAATAGTAATAATATTATTTATAGAATTTTTTTAACTTCAACCGCACAAAAGACATGTGAATCTCGAAAAACTTCAGGTTTTCGAGGTAACTTAAAAAACAATCCATGAACGGCTGATTCGCGCGGGACGTTCACTTACTCAAAAGCTTTTATCAGATTACCGGCAGCTTTTTCGCCGTTCATACTGGAAGCAACTATTGAAAGAAAGTATTTCCCAAGCTTGCAGCAGTAATATTTAAGTGTAAGTGTTTTGTCTGAAACACTGGCTGTTGCTGTCAGTACGTCATATTCTCTGCCGCCGATTGTTTCTTTGCTTAATTCTCCGATTGTGTAGTTGATGGCTGTTAATGCAGACAGCTGTGCTTTCAGATTTTCAAGATAATATATTGAGGTTACGTCTAAATGCACCTTTTCTGTTAATACTGAAATATTATCACCTGTTTCGGGATTCTTAACAATCATGTGAAAGACTACGGTAAGTTTTGCAAGGTCTGCAAGCGCTTTCTGGTTATCATTCAGCATTTCCAGGCTAAGATTCATTACAGCAGCTATTTCTTCATCACTGTATTTAATCCAGCCGTCAGGCAGTTTGTAGCTTATGCCCAAAAAGTCATTTGAGTAAACATTGCCGTTCCATTCTCCAATTGAGAAATCTGACGGCGCTGCTGCCGGTTCACCTCCTGCTGCAGCAAATGCTACGGCAGAGACAAAAAGCATTAAGAGTAAAACAGTTTTTTTCATATTTTTTCCTTAATTATTTTATTTTAAGTGTCTTGTTTTTCTGCATTGCGGTAAATACAGATTCTTTGCCGACAAAATGGCCGGTGCCTGCAAAAATAAATGTTGTGCCGCCTTCGTACAGAAATTGTTCAATCATTTTTGCCCATGCTGTGTTTCTGTCTTCCCAGAGCATTTTATTGTAGCGCTTTTGAATGGCAGTTTCATATTTTTTTGAGCTGTCTATAACTTCGGCAGTTTTTGCTACGTCATCGTTGATATATGCTTCGTACAGGTCGATAATTTCATGCGAAGTTTTTTCAAGTTCTTCGGGTTTAGCAAGCGAGTCGATTGTTTCGCTAAGCAGTCCAATCTGATCGTTCCAGCCGCCGAATTTGATGAAATCAAGCTGTGTATCAAGCTCGTCAAGCCCCTGTGTGCTTAAGCCGTTTGCGGCGGCATAATTTACAAAATAGCTGTCGAGTGCCTTTTCTGCGTCTAAACCGGCTGTAACCATAATAGAAGACGTAAGCAGCAGGTTTGTAACCCAGGGTTCAAACAATGCGTACTGATCAAGCGTCTCTTTTGGGAAAAGGCTCTCCAAAAATGCGTTCTGTTCCTGAGTAAGTTCATCTCTAAAGTCTTTGTTTCCGGCGGCTTTTGCGCTTTCTTTCATCATTTCAATTGTTTTTTCCTGAATCTTCGGATAGTCCTCTGAAGCAATTTCTCCAAATCTTCGGTCTGCGCTCAAGAAGAGCTTCTTCACGTTGTCTGAAACGACAAGTCGTTCGTCGCCCACATGAATCGTGCCCTGCACATAAATTGCGGAAGGGTTGCCGTTCTTGTCTGTGCCGCGGATTTTCCACAACATGCGCTCCTGTGTCTTTTCAAGCGATGCCTTTGCCGTTTTTGTGCCTGTGCTTGTTGTCGCGCAAGACACGAAAAGCACAAACGAAAGCGCAAGCACTGCGGAGAGCATTCTCTTTAAATTTTTCATGGATTTTCCTTTTTATAAT
>CADBUT010000273.1 GCA_902797925.1 uncultured Spirochaetaceae bacterium | reverse complement strand
TTCTTCGCTTATGTCTTTTCTGATAATTTCACTCATTTTGATACCTCATAACTATTATAGCATTAATGGAATAAAAAGCTGAAAAAATGCACGAACTGCTAAAATTCGTGCATGAAATGCAGCCAAGCCGCCGGAAAATTCCGTCATTACAAAATGCACTGTCCATTACCGCTTTTTGGGCGCAGGAAGCTCATCATACATTGCTTCGAGCAGATCTCTCAAAAATTCTTTATCATCAACATTGTCTACAAGCAGCATTTCTTTTGCGCCTTCATAAGGCAGTTCAAGCGGTGCATCCGGCATTTTTTTCTGTGCAGCTTTTACGTTTTTCACAAGAAAGCGGTCATCATAAACTCCGCCGATAATCTTTCCTTTATAATAGATGATATATTCACCCATCATAGCTTTGAAGCTTATTTTGTCCAGCATAGAAAGCTGTTCAAGAATAAAATCCAGATACTCTTTGCTTGATGCCATTTCTTTTCTCCCAAACTTTATATTTCAAAGCTTTCAGTTTTTAAATCACAGTAATATCTTCCGCTTATGGTCGTGAACTTGAGCACGCAATAATCTGGGTCAGTTTTGCCCTGCTTATAAAAGATTGTGTCGCCTGGCCGCCAGATTTCGTCTTTTGTCGGCTGGTCTGTAAGCACTTCCATCTTGCCTTTAAGCATAACGCCGGTGTATTTTATCAGCCCTTTGTAATAGAAGTAAATGCTCGCATTTGGGTTTTCCCTGAACTGCTTTACGCGCATAGACGATGTGTTCGTCGAAAAATAAAATTCTTTTAAGCCGGTGTGTTTCCGGGGCTTAAGCATAGCCTTTACATTCGGAAAATTTTCTTCATCAACTGAGCAAATAAAAGCTACATTTTGTTTTTCAATAAATTTTTCAATTTTGTGCAAATCCATTTTTTCCTCCAAATATTTGTGCGCGGGCTGGCCAATTGCCGGATTTCCGCAAAAGCAGTCTTCCTTTTTGAATCATTTTTCAATAATACAGGGTATTAAATCTGAACGCAATTCTTTTTTAGGAAAACCGACAACCCTGCGGATATTTTGAGATATAAAGAATTAATTTGTAAATTTTTGTAAAAATGAAATCTTTTTTTATCTATTATATCAAAAAAATATTTACTGTATGTAGAAATCTGTTTATAATATAAAACAAATAAACGTTTTTATCGCAATTAAAAAATGTCTTCATAATAAAAGTGTTAAAAAGTGCTTTTAGAAGGAGCTGTATTATGCGAAAAAGACGTATGTCTATTTCAACACAAATCTCAATAATCTCGGTAATTATTATCCTTGCCGTAGTGGTCATTTCTTCAATTACAACAGGAATTCTTTTTTACAAGAACAGTCTTGCAAACTTTTATGAAAGCTCGTCAGTGGCACTTTCTGAATTTTCAGACTCAATTACAATGTTCTTTAATGCAAAAGAAGTTGAACTGAATGTATTTGCCGAGTCTGAAGTTGTAAAAGCTGCGGACGACACAATTCATTCATTTGTAGACGAAAAAGGCGAAATCCAGATTTTAGGCTACAAAAAAAGCCCGACTGAAGAAGCTATCCGGAAGCTGTGCAAAATTTTCGCGAAACACGACACAAACATCGCAGAAATTTACATCGGAACAAAATGGGGCGGTTACGCCACAAACTTTGACAGTTCCATGAACGGCGGCTATGACCCGCGTAAGCGCGGCTGGTACGAAACAGCGAACAAAGGCAATGGCAAGGTTATGATTACAGACGCTTTTGCCTCAACAGTAGGTGCAACAGTTGTCGGCATTACCCGCTGTGCCTATAATGAAAAAGGCGATTTTATCGGCAATGCGTCTATTGAAGTTTCGCTTGATACGCTGACCAAAATCCTTGAAAGCATCAAGCTGGGAGATGGCAGTTTCCTTATGATGATACAAAAAGACGGAACAATTCTAGCGGATACAAGCCCGGCAAAAAATAACTTTAAAAACATAAGCGAAATAAATATGCCGGAATTACTGCCGTTTTTGACATCAGGTCAGACGAGCGGTACGGTTACGGTTGAAGGCAAGACTTATTTCACAGAATTTACCACGAATGAAAAAACCGGCTATCAGATTGTGGCATTCAGCCCGACAGAAATTATCTTTGCGGCATATTACAAGACGCTTTCGATTACAATCATTATCTGCGCAATTTTTGCTATTTTAGTAGCAGCAGCAACCGCAATAATAGCAGGCAAAACTATGCGGCCTCTGCATGTTATCGGTAATACTATAAGTGAAACTGCCGGGCAGATTGTAGAAGGCAGGGCAGATCTTTCAAAGCGCATCGATATAAAAGCAGACAATGAAATCGGTGATGTTGCAGAAGGTTTCAATGTTTTCTACGAAAAGCTGAGCGAAATCATAAAGAGCATGAAGCAGTCAAAGCGTGCACTTACATCGGCAGGTGATTCGCTTAAAAACGGAACATCGGATGCATCTGAAGCAATCTCGCAGATTACCGGCAGCATTTCTAACCTTAAAGGCAATATTGCTGCACAGAACACAAGCGTTGAGCACACTACAAGGGCAATAGGTGGAATCCTCGATCACATCCATTCGCTTGATACGCTTGTCGGCACACAGGTAACTGTTGTTCAGTCCGCTTCAACCGCTGTTGAGCAGATGATCGGCAATATCGGTGAGGTAAATACTTCAGTTGATAAAATGGCTATGTCATTCGGAACGCTTGCACACACTGCCGAAAGCGGTGCGGCTACACAGAATAAGCTTAAGGAACAGATTGGCGAAATTGAAGTGCAGTCAAAGCTTTTGAATGAAGCTAACTCAGTTATAGCAAATATTGCGGAACAGACCAATCTTCTTGCGATGAACGCCGCGATTGAAGCTGCTCACGCGGGTGAAGCCGGAAAAGGTTTTGCTGTAGTAGCGGACGAAATCAGAAAACTTTCGGAAACATCTACATCGCAGTCAAAGACTATCGGTGACCAGCTCAAACGCATTCAGGGTGCAATTGAAACAGTTGTTAACGCTACACAGCAGGGTGTTCAAGACTACACAAACCTTGCGTCAGAAATCCGCGAGACAGATATTCTTGTTCAGCACATAAAAGCCGCAATGAGCGAACAGCGTGAAGGCTCGGCACAGATTACCGGTGCGCTTCATAACATGAAGACAAGCACAGCTGAAGTCCGTGAAGCCTCAAAAGACATGACTGAAGGAAGCAGCGCAATTATGGGCGAAGTTGGTACACTTCAGCATGAAACAGAGGCGATGAAGTTCAGCATGGAAGAAATGATACACGGCGCAGGCAAAATCGAAAGAATCGGTACTTCGCTGTCAGAAATTTCTGCCCTCATGGAAAACTCCATCGGCGAAATCGGCAAGCAGGTTGATCAGTTTGAAGCTTAGCGCGCAGCCGCTCTAAAAACGATGTAGCAGGGTTTGCCAAATAAGACTAATTTCGTAAATTGCGTCCCGCCGCAAACCCGTCATTGTCTGGCGTGAACCGCAGTCTATTTCAGTTTTGCAGAATAGCGGCACATTATTTTATGCGCAAGTTTCAGGTTTACACCGACGCCGACAGCGCCCAAAACAGCCCCTGTAATTGCGGTAAGCTTCATGGGCTGGTAAGAGTGCATTAAAAGTAAAATACTTGGCGGCAGGCTCAAAACCGAAGTAATAAGCGCCGGTATGTACTTTCTGATTGCGGCAGCCTGAAAAATGTGAATTACAAGATGCAGGGTAAATCCGATAAGTCCGCCGAACCAGATTCCGCGGACAAATTCTAAGCCTGTAATTTCAAAAAGAGCGCAGACCGCTATTAAAACAACTAATTCCTCATAAACGGCAAGTGCAAAACCTTCTGTGGTGATATCTTTATATGCAGAGAGCAGCTTTTTTGCCGCCGGAAACCGGCTTGTAATTTCGTCCGTATTTTTTTCAAGCCAGGGCTTTATGCCCACAACTTCTTCCATATCGTGAAACATAAAAAGCACAGGAAAAATCCAAATATATTTGTTCATCCGGTGTCTCTTTCAGTTTTTCAATTTTGCTTCTATATAATAATGCTTGCTGTTGTGCACAGCACCATTATAAAAGCAGTCATCAATATGGCGTATACGCTCAAGCACAAAGTCAAAAACTGAAAAAAGCCGCTGAATATCGGCGATGTTCACATAAAAGTGCGGAACATCTTTTTCCGGACCGTCTGTCTTTATAAGGCTGTTTTCGTCAATATGCGGAAAATCTGCTTCTGCAAATGACCATGTCTCTTTGGAGCAGAGCGTGCAGAAAATGCGGCCGCCGGGCTTAAGCACGCGTTTTATTTCGCCCAATATCTGATTTATTCCGTCTGAGTCGCAGTGCGAAATTGAATGATACGCAAAAATGCAGTCAAATGCATTATCTTCAAAAGGCAGGTTTTTCATATCAGCCTGTTTACACTGAATGTCAACGCCTTCTTTTTTCTGCCACTCACGCAAGAATTCAAGCCCGTCTTCTGAAATATCAGCAGCGGTTACTTTAAAGCCGTATTTTGCAAATAAAATGGAATGCCGCCCAAGTCCGCTGCCCAAATCGAGGACTGCTTTCAGACCCTGCCGCTTCCATTTTTCAGCATAATAAAAGCTTTCTTCTGAAGGCTCAAGCCAGATTCTTTTATTGTCTTCTGAGCCTGATTTTACAAGATTCCAATCCCAGCCCTTCGATTCAACCATAAACACCAACCAAATCGACCGTCTCGGAGCATTTTTGCTGCACTTCGGTCACAGTTTCTTTCCTTATCTATGATATATGCTTCTCATTATAAATGATAAAACTGCCTCTGTATATAAACTGCAAATTTAATTAGCGGCCGTGTACAAGTTGGCGCAGATTCATCAGTTTTGACAACGCGAGCAGAATAGCTTATGCTTTGAAAAGGAACGGAAGATGAAAAAAGTATTTGAAACTAAAGACAAAGTTGAAGCCGAATGTTTGGCAGGGAAGCTTGAAGATGAGTGCCTTGAAACAAAGCTTGAGCAGAATGCAGGCAAGTATGAGCTTTATGTTGATGAAAATGTCTACGATGAAGCATTGTTGCAAATTGAAAATCTAGAATATGATTTGCCGAAGATAATCTACCAAAACAAAGCAAAATCAAACAATACTAGCAGTGAATACGAAAAAGAATCGTTCCTATATGCAGTAGAAAAATTTTTTCAGCTAAAATTCTGGAATGTGTTGCTGATTTCAGTTCTTTTTGCTTTGTTTTGTGACTTCGTTTTTGTTTTACCCAGAGCCATTTTCATTATGAAAGGTATCGAAATAATTGTTGTCTTAGTATTTTTATTTATATGTACATTCTTTATTAGTCTATGGATTATGATTCCCACTAGGTATTATCAAATATGGAGACAAACAACAGTTTTTTCAATCAGAAAAAAGAAAGATTATTCTGGTATTGAATATAAAGAATTCTTTTTTGTATTAGCTACAATATTACATATAGCTTGGTGCGGCTTTTCTATATTTCTTGTTGGTTGGTTATTTAACGGCTGATGCAAAAATACGATATACTTGTAACGCTATCGCCACCACCGCCCCTGGCATAGCGAGGCGGCACGGCTTATCTTATAGACTGAATGTATTTTGCGTAGCGCTGGTTGTGCGACACAATGGCTTTGTCTGAATCAACGTATTCGAGAAAGCCTTTGCGGTCAACCCACTTAAAAGCGGTTGTTTCGCCTTCTTGTAGCGTAACCCGGTTTTTGTCGCCGCTGACATGCGCAAGGTATGAATAGAACATCGCATGGCTGCCGCCGTCTTTGAATAAGACGTTTACAAGCTCCATGCTGTCGGCGGTCAAGCCGGTTTCTTCCAAAAGCTCACGCGTTGCCGCTTCAAGAGGTTCTTCGCCGCTTTTAGCCGCACCGCCCGCGCTTGCTTCCCAAAAGCCCGGGTACACGTCTTTGTCGTCGCTCCGCTTGGTCAAAAGA
>CADBUT010000272.1 GCA_902797925.1 uncultured Spirochaetaceae bacterium | reverse complement strand
GCTGCAAAAATCGCGGTGGGGCAGCTGCAGCGCGCACGGCAACCTCAACTTCAATTGTCTGCTTGTGCTTATGCCGCCAGAAATTCTCGACAGCGTGGTGGTGCACGAACTCTGCCACCGCCGTCACATGAACCATTCAAAAGCATTTTATGCCGAAGTCTTGAGCCTTTTTCCGGATTACCGCCACTGCTCCGCCTGGCTCAAACAAAACGGCACCGTTTATCTGGCAAGGGTCAATCATTGCCAAATGTGAAATTTAACGATACGGTTTTGCAGATTTATCTGATTTATATATAGAAGTTTTCCCTTCTCCTAAGATATGTTATAATAAATCAAAAGGGGGTGCAGTATGTACGCTATGACAGGATATATTCAGGGAAATACAGTTCTTACAAATGACAGTTCTCTTGAAAAATACAATGGCAGAAAAGTCATAATTACTGTTTTAGACGAAGAAAATAAATTTGATACAGTTTCTGATGAAAAATTATTTGCAATGTCTGACTCTCTTATCAATCAGAATATGGAAGCCTATCAGGAACTGGCTAAATGATTTTTTTCGGAATTGAACAAGTCAAAAAAGTACATCATTCCTTGATAGCCAAAACAGGTGGAATGCAGGGAATTCGTGATGAAAATCTTTTAGATTCTGCCTTAAAAGCTCCATTTCAAACCTTCGGTGGTAAAGATTTATATCCAGATATTTTCGATAAAGCTTCACAATTGTGTTATTCATTGATTGAAAATCACCCTTTTGCAGATGGAAACAAAAGAATTGGAGTTCATCTTGTTTTATTATTCTTAAAACTTAATGAAGAAAATATCGTATATACACAAAAAGAATTAATTGATTTTGGATTAAATATTGCTTCAGGAAAAATGTCTAAAGATGATATTAAAAACTGGCTGATTAATCATAGAAAATGAAAGCGTACAATATGTACTTCAAAGCAGGCAGGCATTTATTTTGTCTGTGTTTTGCAGATTTATCTGATTTATATACACAAATCTAGGAGTCTTAGGGCGAAGTCCTAAAGAAATTAGCCCATGAAACGATTGCTTTTTTGTCTTATTTCAGTTTTTTTGGCTCTTGCATGTTTTGCAGAAGCCGCGCTTCAGCCTGAATTTGAGAAAATCGGTGTGTATCCGTGCGGCAAGCAGCCGAAGCAGGTTATTTTCAGCCCGGACGCAAAGTTTGTGGTGCTGCCGCTGCTTGAGGACGAAGGCTTTGATATTTTCAGCGTTGACGAAAAAAAGGTGATTAAGCGCATAAAGCCGCCCGAATATGCAAAGCTGGGGTTTGCAGAAGGGCTTTTTGTGCCGTCAAAGCAGGCGTTTTTTGTCTCGCAGATGACGACTGGCAATATCTATGAATATTCTTATCCGGGCTTTGAATACAGGCGCACAATTGCCACAAAAGGCGTTTGGAGCAAATTCATTGCGTATAACCCGAAATATGATGTGCTCGTCGTGTCAAACTGGGTTTCGAATGACGTTTCTGTAATTGATTTCAGCACCGGCGAGGTGAAAAAGCTTATAAAGACAAAAGCTGCGCCACGCGGTATGGCTTTTGTAGACGGCGGCGATTCTCTCATCGTGCTTTCGTTTGACGGCGGCACAATTCAAAAATTCAGCATGAAAACTTATGAGCTTGTCGATTCAGTTTATATCGAAAAAGCGGCAATGCGCCATATTGTGACAGACGCGGCGCAGACAAAAGTTTGGATAAGCGACATGTATCATGCCGACGTGCTTGAGCTGAATCTGAAAACTTTTAAGATTGAGCGCAAATATCATGTGTTCAACAACCCGAACACGATTGATCTGCTCGGCGGCCGTTATCTTTGCGTTTCGTGCCGCGGCCCGAACAATAAGGCTGATTACACAAAGCGTAGCCCCGTTGACGGCAAGATTATCGTAATAGACACAGCCGAAAAGAAGCTGCTCTGCGAGATTCAGGGCGGAAACCAGCCGACAGGCCTTGCACTTTCTCCGGGGCAAGACCTTCTAGTTTTTTCAGATTTTCAAGACGCTGCACTTGAGCTTTACAAGATTAGCTTCAAATAGCGGTATGCTGACTATGAACGGCAGCGCATGAATGGCGGGCACCAGTTGGTGAGCGTAGCCGAACCAACCAAAGTGCTGTCATCCTGAACTTGTTTCAGGGTCTGCTTCTGTCTGTCAAAGAGATGCCGAACCAAGTTCGGCATGACAAAAAGAAGCAAAAGACTCATCTTTTTAGGATTCCCGCGTCAAGCGCGAGAATGACAGATACAGCAGATATTCCCCCATTTGAATTTAAATCTAAATGCAGATATAGTAGAGATATGTCTACAGTAAGCAAAATACTTTCGGGGTTGGAGCGCAAATATAAAGCTAGTGCAATTTTAGCTCCTGTAACGATTATGGGAGAAGTGCTTCTTGAAGTGCTCATTCCGCTGATTATG
The DNA here is from genome assembly GCA_902797925.1 of uncultured Spirochaetaceae bacterium. Taxonomy (GTDB): domain Bacteria; phylum Spirochaetota; class Spirochaetia; order Treponematales; family Treponemataceae; genus UBA1240. The sequence goes on along the minus strand of CADBUT010000272.1, from coordinate 1,843 downwards.
TCAAAGATTATCGACGTGGGCATTGCCAACAAAGATGCGGCCTATGTTATCAAGACGGGCTGCCTTATGGTCGGTGCGGCGCTTATGTCGCTGACGTTCGGCGTTGTCGCCGGGCGGTTTGCAGCTGTGGCTGCCCTGGGCTTTGCGCGCAACTTGCGCCGACGGCTTTTCGGCAAGGTTCAGGACTTTTCTTTTGCAAACGTCGATAAATTCAGCACGGCCTCGCTTGTAACGCGCCTTACTTCAGACGTTACGAACGCGCAGAACACTTTTCAGATGATTGTGCGCATGTGCGTGCGCTCGCCGTTCATGTTCATAAGCGCAATTATCATGGCTTTTTATATGAACGCGCGGCTTTCGCTTGTGTTTGTTGCTTGCGTGCCGCTGATTGCAATTCCAATGGTGCTGATAATGCGCAAGGCGCACCCGCGTTTTCAGATAATGATGAAAAACTACGACAATCTGAACGCCAAAGTTCAGGAAAACCTTATCGGCATACGCGCCGTAAAGGCGTTTGTGCGCGAAGACAACGAAAAATCAAAATTTGACAGTGCGGCTGATGCAGTGCGCAACGCTCAGGTTCGTGCAGAGCGTGTCGTCATTTGGAACATGCCTCTGATGATGCTCGTTGTCTACATCGCGCTGATTGCTCTGCTCTGGTTCGGCGGAAACCTCATCATAAGTGAAAAAATGCAGGTCGGCGAGCTTATAAGCTTTATCACATACATGATTCAGATTCTTTCTTCGCTGATGATGTTTTCGATGATTTTCATCATGCTCGTAATTTCAAAGGCAAGCATAGCCCGAATTATCGAAGTGCTTGACGAAGAGCCTGACGTGAAAAGCCCTGCCGCCGAATCTTTGCAAGACTTGCAGCTGCTTGATGCGCCAAAAGACGGTTCAATCGAATTCAGAAACGTCTCATTCAGCTATGATAAAACCGAAAAGAACGCCGTGCTTCACGATGTTTCGTTTTCTATAAAAAGCGGCGAAACTATCGGAATTATCGGCGGCACAGGCTCTTCAAAGTCTACGATTGTTCAGCTCATTCCGCGTCTTTATGATACGCTTTCGGGCACTGTGCTTGTGGGTGGCCGCGACGTAAAATCATACAATCTTGAAACGCTCCGCGAAAGCGTGGCGATGGTGCTTCAAAAGAATGTGCTTTTTTCCGGCACAATAAGGGAAAACCTGCGCTGGGGCAATGTTGAAGCTACAGACGCGCAGATTGAAGCTGCCTGCAAAACAGCCTGCGCACACGATTTCATCATGTCGTTCCCCAAAGGCTATGACACGGAGCTGGGGCAGGGCGGTGTAAATCTTTCGGGCGGTCAGAAGCAGCGTCTTTGCATTGCGCGCGCTCTTCTAAAAGAGCCGAAAATTCTTATTCTTGATGATTCGACCAGCGCGGTTGATACGGCTACAGACGCTGCAATCCGCAACGGCATGAAAAACACGCTGCCCGACACAACCAAAATCATAATTGCGCAGCGCATAGCTTCTGTAAAAGAAGCAGACAGAATCTTCGTGATTGACGAGGGCAGTATTTCGGGCATTGGCACGCATGACGAGCTTATGCAGACAAACGAGATTTACCGCGAAGTCTTTGAGTCGCAGCAGAAGGGCAGCGACTTTGACGGCGCAGGCGAATCTGCCGAGGCAGAAGCCAAGAAAGCTGCCGAAAAGGAGGTGCTGTAATGCCGGGACCAGGAAGAGGACCGGGCGCACACGGCCGCCCTATGCAGAAGCCTAAAAACACAAAAAAAACAATTTTCCGGCTTGTACGCTATCTTGCTTCTTACAAGCTGCTTTTCGTGTTCGTTTTTATAAGCATATTGATTTC
>CADBUT010000271.1 GCA_902797925.1 uncultured Spirochaetaceae bacterium | reverse complement strand
GAACAGCTTACGCATGTTCTCTGGCAACTTTGTTTATTTCATTTGCCATATCTTTGAGCGCAACCTGTTTCTGGATTCCACCCATTTCAAAAGCAACTTTAGGCATACCGTAGACAATGCTTGATTCTTCGTCCTGCCCCAAAGTGTATGAACCCTGACGGCGCATTTCTGTTATCTGGGCAGCCCCGTCGCGGCCCATGCCTGTCATGATTACGCCGAGCGCCCTGTTCTGATACTGCTGGGCAACAGACTCAAACAGCACGTCAGCAGAAGGTCTGTGACCGTTTCTCTGCTCTGCATCGCTCAAATGCACAACTGTTGCCAGCGGACGGCGTTCAACAAGAATATGCTTGTTACCAGGAGCAATAAGGATTCTGCCTTTCTTTACAACATCACCCTCTTTGGCTTCTTTTACTTCAAGCGGGCAGATATTGTTAAGGCTGTTCGCAAACTCTTCAGTAAAACCGGCCGGCATGTGCTGAACAACAAGAATCGGCTGCTCAAGATTCGGATCAATGTCTTTGAACACTTCACGGAGCGCATTAGGCCCGCCTGTAGAAATACCGATTGCGATTATCTCAATTTTTCCGCCTTCTCTAATAGGAACAACAGGCCCGCCGGTTTCTTTTTTTGCAGAAAGACCGAAAGACGGCACTGCGCGGGGTGCAGCAGATGAATCTGAAGGCTGCTTTTGAGTAGACTCGTTCAAGGCAGAAGAAGCACGTGAAAGCAGCGAAGAAGACTTTGACTGTTCAGTTATAAAAGCAGGTTCAGGAATAAATACAGGGCGCTTAAGCTTTTTAGAAGCATATTTAGTACCATAACCGATAAGCAGCTCTGTCAGGCGCTCGGCTACAGAAACAATATCAGGAGAATCAGAACCCGACGGCTTTGTTACAAAGTCTGCCGCACCAAGTTCAAGACATTCCATTGTAACTCTTGAACCTTCTTTGGCAATGCTTGAAAGCATTATAACAGGAATATCAATACCGCGGCGACGGCGTTCTTTTAAGAATTCAATGCCGTTCATTACAGGCATTTCAATATCAAGAACGATAACATCTGGATTGCACAACGGAATTTTTGCCAGCGCAAACTCACCGTTCATTGCTTTATCTGCAATTCTTAAACCAGGAGTACGCTCAATAATGCGCCCAACCAAATTGCGCATAAGTGCAGAATCATCTACAATCAATACAGAAATAGTATCCATAGCCGTATTTCCCTACTTTTTATTCTTCTACTATATATTTTTCTGATAAATACAAGCCCAATCTGTTTTCAAAAACTGAAATTTTGTGTTCATTCCAAAAAGAGATTCCGAATGACCAATAAACAAAAATGACTTAGGTGACAGAGCATCCCAGAAGCGGTTTACAACTGCGAGCTGTGCAGCCTCATCAAAGTATATAAGTACATTTCGGCAGAAAACAATGTCGAGATTACGCAAACCTGAATCATTCTTCAAATTATGATAGTCAAAACGGATTGTAGACATAAGCTCTTTTTTTGCCTGGTAACCGCCTTCTACCTTGTCAAAGAAGCGTTTCAAATAATTGTCAGGAATGCCGACAATTCTAGATTCTGGATAAAAACCAGCCTGACCAACCATAAGAGACTTTAACGAAAGATCAGATGCAATAATCTTGAATGTGAAAGGTGCAGGCAGTATGTCTTTTAAGAGCATTGCAATTGAATAAGGCTCTTCGCCTGTTGAACAGCCTGCACTCCAGACGTTGATTGTAGTTTCACCACGGCTCTTTTTATAATTTACAAGTTCCGGAATAACGTAATTAGTCAGTGTATCAAAATGTGCCTGATTTCTAAAAAATCTTGTCAGATTTGTTGTTATTGAATCAAGCATTATTTTCATTTCTTCGCCGTCTGAGATTATCTTGTTGTAATAATCTTTGACAGTTGGAACACCTGTATCACGCAACCGCTCATGAAGTCTGCTGTCTAATATAGAACGGTTTGTATCTGAAAAAGAAATTCCACATTCTTTATAAATAACATTTCTGAATAAATCAAATTCTTCGTCAGACAATAAGTCAGCCATGCCTTTCCTCTTTAAAAACTATTCAAAACTTATTTGAACAGCACAGATTCCGCAGTAGAAGTTTTAAACAACTCGCTTACCGGTTAAAATTTATTTTAACGTAGTAAGTGTAAAAAGTAAATGACAAAATGCGTAATATTGTAAAACTTAACGGATAAATAATACAATAAATACTTATAAACCAATAAATTATGCTTTTAGGAATAATGACGATATTTTTGTGTCATTGCCCGGCTCGACCGGGCAATCTCGTAAAAGATTATCGGGTCAAGCCCGATAATGACACTTCTCAAAGTAGATAATGATACTTCCAAAATTTACAGGCTTTTTGTTTTCTTCTTTACCGGCTCACTTGTAAAATCAATGCCGAGCTTCTTTAAGATTTTTCTGTCAACTTCAGAAAGCATTACAGTAGTGTGAACCTGTGCGCCCTGCAATTTAGGCAGCTGGTCAATCGCAATCTTTGCATTTTTGTCGTCTTTTGAAAGCATGGCAAGGGCAACAAGCACTTCGTCTGTATGCAGGCGCGGGTTGTTGCCTTTAAGATATTTCACCTTCATTTCCTGAATAGGCTCAATTATAGAAGACGGAATCAAGTGCAGGTCGTGGTCTATGCCGCCGAGATGCTTTACAGCGTTCAAAAGCAGGGCTGCACATGCACCAAGCAGATCAGAAGTCTTAGAAGTTATAATAGTTCCGTCAGCAAGCTCTATAGCTGCGGCAGGCATACCGGTCTGAAGGGCGCGTTCTTTTGCAGCAATTGTTACACGGCGGTCATCTGTAGTTATCTTAGCCTGATTCATCAAAAGGTTAAGCTTGTAGACTTCAGATTCAGCAGCATTGTTCTCGGCAAGGCGCCCCAAAGCTGTATAATAACGGCGGATTATCTCCTGGCGTGAAGCTTCGCAGCAGGCCTCGTCATCGTAGATACAGTAGCCTGCCATGTTTACGCCCATGTCTGTCGGCGACTTATAAGGGTTATAGCCGTAGATGCCTTCAAAAATCGCATTCAATACAGGGAAAATCTCGACATCGCGGTTATAGTTTACGGTTGTTTCGCCATAGGCTTCAAGATGAAACGGATCAATCATGTTGACATCGTTCAAATCAGCGGTTGCAGCCTCGTAGGCGAGATTAACCGGGTGTTTTAACGGAAGATTCCAAATCGGGAAAGTCTCAAATTTTGCGTAACCGGCTTTAATGCCGCGTTTGTTGTCGTGATAAAGCTGAGAAAGGCAGGTTGCCATTTTACCGCTGCCCGGTCCCGGGGCGGTAATAACAACGAGCGGACGCGTAGTTTCAATATAATCGTTTTTGCCGTAACCTGCCTCGCTGTCAATTAACGCAATGTTTGAGGGGTAGCCTTCAATTTTATAGTGAAGATAAGTTTTGATGTGCATTTTTTCAAGCTTCTGACGGAAAATATCGGCAGCAGCCTGTGCCTGATAATGCGTAATGACAACGCAGCTTACCATAAGCCCGCGGTTTGTAAATTCGTCTTTGAGGCGCAGAACGTCCATGTCGTAGGTTATGCCCAAATCGCCGCGGACCTTATTTTTCTCAATGTCCTCGGCGCTGATGACTATAACGATTTCCGCATAATCTGCAAGCTGCATAAGCATACGCAGTTTACTATCGGGCTGAAAACCTGGCAAAACCCTTGAAGCGTGATAATCGTCAAACAGTTTGCCGCCAAATTCCAAATAGAGCTTATTGCCAAACTTAGAGATGCGTTCCTTTATGTGCTCAGACTGAATCTTCAAATACTTTTCGTTGTCAAATCCACATTTCATAACGCTCCATATCTTAACACAAACAAATCATGTATAACAAGAATTTTCACACTGATTTTTCGCACTGCGCAGAAAGATTTTACATTCTGCATTACCTTGTAAAAAAGCATGAATTATGGCATTATGAGAGACGGAGTAAATCTTGAAGAAACTCATTTTTCCGGTTCTGGCAATATTACCGTTTCTCTTTGTTTCATGTTCGCTTGATTATGGCACACAAAACGAACAGCAGAAACGCATTCTGCCCGAAATGATTTTGTCTGACGTAAACTTTACAAGAATCGAAAAATTCGAAGACACTGCTACATTACAGGCCGCAACATTAGAGATTTTCAAAGAAGACGATACTATTTACGGCAATGATATAAACTTCAAATCTTATGACAAAAAAAAAGTCACTGCCACAGGCAGCTCGGAATTCATCAAAATCGACAACCGCACTTCAATTTATCTGCTTTTAGGCAAAACAAACATTAACAGCATAAAAAACGGAATCACCATAAACTCTGACAACCTGAAATGGAATGACAAAACAAGCCAGCTTACAGCTGAAAGTGATTCAATAGTAACAATACACAAGCAGCCCGACGCAAAAAACAATACGGCGCTTACAGTTACCGGCTCAGGATTTGCGTTCAGCGCGCTTTCTTTAAATTATGTCTTTAACGGAAAAGTTAACGCTCTGATTGAGACGCAAAATTGATTTATTAAGGAATACTGATGAAATTACATGCTTTTGTTTTGATTTTTGCTTTCTGCTCCGCCTTATGTTTTTGCGATAAAATCTCTTTCAGTGCAGACTATATGCAGGGCTCTGCTTCTGAAACAAACAACAAGACCGTACTCGAAAGGCGCGCACACATCAAGACAGAATCTTTCGATATTAATGCCAATTTGATTGAACTTGAGGACGAAGATTATCGGTATGTCACAGCGACAGGCGGTGTGCACGGTAAATCTTTGAATTCCGGGCTTACTTTTACATGCGACAAGCTTTTTTTCGACAGAAAAACAAATCTGGTCTATTTTGAGGGTAATGTCAGTGTAAGAGACGACAAAAACAACGTTGACGCGTATTCTCAATTAATGGAATATGACCTTAACACAGAGATTGCGGAGCTTCAGGTTAATGTAAGGCTCAATCAGAACAACAGCAGAGGTACAGGCTCGCTTGCCGTCTACAAGATTAACGACAAAACTGTTGATTTAACTGGCAACCCTAAAATTGTCCGCGGCGAGGACATCTTTAAGGCGCAGAAAATTACGCTGAACATTGAAACTGAAGAAATTCTGCTTGACGGAAAAGTTAGCGGAAACGTTACAAGCGAGGATAATTAACATGGCGGCTTATTCTGAACTTGAAGAAAGAGAAAAAGACATTTTGCGCGTTTCAAGCTTGTACAAATATTTCGGGAAGAAGCAGGCTGTAAAAGGCGTAGATTTTTCTATGCACACCGGCGAAGTCTTAGGTCTTTTAGGCCCAAACGGTGCAGGTAAAACAACCACATTTTATATGATTGTAGGCTTTTACAGACCGACCCAGGGCGAGGTATTCTGCGGCGGCAAATGCATAACAAAACTGCCGATGTATAAACGCGCACACATGGGCATAAGCTACCTTCCGCAGGAAGCTTCTGTATTCAGAAAGCTTACGGTTGAGCAGAATATCTACGCTGTGCTGGAAAAGCGCCATGATTTAACCACCGCGCAAAAAAAAGAAAAGCTCGAAGAACTTATAGAAGAATTCTCAATCGGTAGAATCAGAAAGCAGCAGGCTTATACGCTTTCAGGCGGTGAACGGCGCAGAACAGAAATTGCGCGTTCGCTTGCAATTGAGCCTAAATTTCTGCTGTTAGACGAACCTTTTGCAGGTATTGACCCAATTGCCGTAGCTGACATCAAATCGACTGTGCGGCTGCTTGCTAACCGCGGAATCGGTGTTTTGATTACAGACCACAATGTGCGCGATACGCTTGAAATTACAGACCGGGCAATCATAATCAGCACAGGCGAAATTGTGGCGCAGGGCAACAAAGAAGAAATACTTCAATCACCAATTGCAAGAAAAATCTATCTTGGCGAAGACTTTAAGATGTAGCGGATCTTACGCGTATACAAGTTTGCCTTTTGGAACAGGAATTGAGCGTCCTTCAATTTCTGCCGTTTCAATCCATTCGGCAATTACAACTTCGACATTTTTCAAAACTTCGGCGCGATCTTTACCGTCTGCCATACAACCTGGCAATTCAGGTACTTCAGCTATGAAACAATTATCATCTTCACTCCAATAAATTATTATCTCATAACGATTCATATTTCACCTCCGAGTTTATATTTCAATATCAAGTTTCTAATTTGTTTAACTTGATAAGGTTTTGCTTTATTTCCATCTGGCTGCAAATTAATGTTTTCAGCTATATCAGACCTTGTAAATATATAATGGTCACCTTTTATACGAACTGTAAAACCAAGAACCGTGCCAAACACGTCAATGACATAAGTTAATATTGCAATGATACTATGTCGGGCGTTTTTTTGGTCACTGAACAGCGGTCACTGAGCGAAGCCGGAGTGACCGTGTACTTCTGAATATGCTGCTTTTTGTTGCTTCGACTACGCTCAGCAACCGGATGCATTCGCAACTGTCATTATCTTCATATTTTAATCCTAGAACTTATACCCCCAGGACAGTGGAAAGCCGATGCTGGCTTGTCTGCCGCGGAGGCCTGTCCAAGACCATTCTGTGCCCTGCTTTGCATGCGGAACTATATCGCCAAGTGCAATAGCCTTAACGCCCATGCTGAATACATGTGAGCCCATAGAAAATGTGAATGTCGGCTTTATAACAACTAGCCAGCCGCATTCATTTGAATATAGCGTAGGAGTATACGCTGCTTTGTTTACAGGTGCTGTAAGAAGAGAACCGGTAATGTTCTTTTGGGCGGCAACAGTTGTCTTCTCTTTTAGGCTTGAATGTGAATAACAAAGCTCAAGTGTAAAAGCTGCATCTTTTGAAACTGTATATTTTAGCGAATTGCGGATAACAAACGGCAGCACCTGCGATTTTAAGCCGTCTTCTTTTGTATAGCCTACGGCAATGTTTACAGAATCTGAAATTCCATTGCGGAAGTTGAAATCTGCACCTACACCAATGCAGAATGAATTTATAGCCTTTGATTTGGCTACAGCTGATGCTTTACTTGTGTAATAGCCCAATGCAGCGTTTATTTTTGTGCCAATTTTGGCTTCTGACAGGCCTTTATAGGTAAAACCTGCATAGACTGTGTGATCTTGGTAAGCTTTATCTGTATTACCAGCTTTATATCCGTTTTCTGCACCAAAATTACTGCGCCAGTTTGCGCCTAAATCAAACAGTTTTGACGAATATTTTGCACCGGCAGCAATGCCGTTGAAAAGACCTTTTTTAACAGTTGTTTCTCTATCAGCAGAAGGCGAAACAAGCCCTACGCCAACTTTTAAGTTTGGAATACCCGTATAGCAGACTTGTAAACCGGTATCAACCATATTATGAATATAGTCTGATTTTCCGGCTACACCGGGAAGAACATTGACGCTTGTTATAAACTTGTCAGTCCACATTGTTCTTGAAATGTTTGGACCGCAAGAAAGAGCATAACCGACTGATTCAAGATTGCCTATGCCTATTTCAATTGAATCTACAGGCTTGAGAAGAGCCGCTACAGCAGAGCGGTTGCCGTCTGAAGCATTTGCAGCTGAATTCCACGACCACCGTGGCTTTGCAGACAGAATTGAAGTTTCACCAGGTTCTAAAGGCTGAACATCTAAGCGCAGACGAACCTTAACTTTAGCGCGCTTATCAGCTGTAACTGCCTCTCCATATATTTCATCACGGATAAAATAACTTTTGCTGAATTTCCAGTAATTGGCTTTGTCATTTACGGCTATTTGCGGCTGACTTAACATTTCATTTGTGATTGTAACTGTCTGGGCAAATAATACCGGAGCTGCGGCAAATGCAAACATTTTTGCAAAGAATCTTTTTGCTTTCATAGCATATTTTTTGCATATTTTTAGGATTTTTGCAACGGAAAGATTCCCACGTCAAGCGCGGGAATGACGAAATTGCAAGCACGGGAATGACGAAATTACAAGAAATGAAATGACATAGAAAGCAAAAAAAAGGCAGGCTGCCGAAGCAACCTGCCAGTTCTTAGTTTAAGCCGTAAGGCTTAAATTAGAATGTGTAAGTCCAAGAAATTGGGAAGTCTACGTGAGCTGTATCGCCCTTGAGACCTGTCCAAGCCCATTCGAAACCAGACTTAGCATGTGGTACGATTTCACCGTTAACAGTTGTTCTTACGCCCATTTC
>CADBUT010000270.1 GCA_902797925.1 uncultured Spirochaetaceae bacterium | reverse complement strand
TGATATGCTCGCCAAAGGTGCGGGTATTAAGGAGCTGAAAGAAAGCTTCATAATCTTCATCTGCAAGACTGACCCGTTCAAGCTCGGCGAGCCGTGCTACAAGACAAAGACGGTGTTCGAGAACCACCCCGAAAAAATATTCGATGACAATACGCACAGAATCTTTTATAATGCAAGTGCATACACAAAAGAATCTGACCCGGAATTATATGCATTTCTTCAATTCGTCAGCACGAACGTTCCGGAAGATAACTTCACCGACGAGATTTTCAATCTGGTCGAGCAAAACAAGCAAGACGAAAAATTCAGGAGCGAGTATATGAGATGCAACCTTCATGATTATGACATTATGGAAGATGGTATACAACAAGGCAAGCAAGAAAACAAGCTTGAAAATGCACGAAACCTTCTTGAAATGAATGTGCTTTCTCATGAACAGATTGCAAAAGCTGTAAATTTGCCTCTTGAAACCGTACAACAACTTGCCGAAGAGCTAAAAACCGCACCAGTGCAATAAAGCCGCGCCAAATGTGCACCAGTTACAAGATTGCGCCCTTCGTCTTTGTACATCAGTTACAAGATTCCACAAGGAATCTTGGCATTTTGCCAGATAAGACTAATTCCATAGATAAGTCTATTGCAAAATGCGCAAACTTGGTCGCTTCGCTAGATAAAGCTCAAACTGTAGAACTGACTAATGCGAAACACTTTGTCCGTAATATGCGTTCTTGCCGTGCTTGCGCTGGTAATGCTTGTCTACAACGTAGCTTGCAAGCGGATTCGTATGAGGATTGACCGAAAGCGATATAAACGCCATTTTTGCCACTTCTTCGAGAACGGCGGCATTGTAAACTGATTTATGCGCATTCTCGCCCCAGGCGAAAGGCCCGTGACCGGCAACAAGCACGAAAGGATTTTCATGCGGAACAAGCATCCATTCGCCGCGCTTTTTAAGCGGAAGCGAACAGCATTTTGCAAAATCTTTCGGCGGATTCTTGAATGCTTCTACAATAGCCTTGCCTGTTTCAGCTTCGTAGTCGCCGGCGACAGCTTCTGCTGAAAGCACCGGTGCACAAAGCACGCCGTTCGGCGAGTGGTCGGCATGTGTCGTGCCGAAAATCGGGATTGAACGCTGAGCCTGCGCCCAAGCCGTGGCAAAAGTCGAATGTGTGTGCGTTATGCCACCAACCTTGCCTTTGCTTTCACCTTCAAGTGCAAAAGCGCGGTAAAGCACAAGATGTGTCGGCGTATCAGATGAAGGGCGCAAAGTGCCTTCAACGCATTTTCCGTCAAGGTCAAGAACTACCATGTCATCAATCTGAAGCTTGTCGTATTCTACGCCGGACGGCTTGATTGCAAAAACGCCGCGCGCAGCGTCAAATGCAGAAACATTTCCCCAAGTATACATGGCAAGCCCTCTTGCAGGAATTTCCTTATTTGCAAGCAAAGCCTGCTCTTTCAGTTCTTTATATGCAGATTTCATAATAATAACTCCATGTTTTTTGCAGATTACCCGGTCATGCCGGGTAATGACAAATCTGTCTTATTTCACAGAAAGAATTGCAGCTTTTTCAACTGCAAGACCGCGTGTATAAGCTGCAAAGAATTCATCAAAGCCGTCGATGTCTTCTTGCGTTGCGGTAACAGACTGAACCTTGCTAGAAGCAAATACTTTCTTTGCAAGGAAATCGCCGAGACTCAAGCCCTTTCCGTTGACCATGTAAGAAGCAAGCAGAGCCATGCCCCAAGGGCCGCCCTCGCCTGCTGTTTCCAAAGCAGAAATCGGTGTGTGCATTGCGGCAGACATAACCAGGAGGCCAACTTCGGCTGTCTTAAAGAAACCGCCGTGACCGGTCAATCTGTCAATCTTTACCTGCTCGTCGTCAAACAGAATATCCATGCCTGTGCGGAGCGCGCCAAGAGCCGTAAAAAGCTGTGCTCTCATGAAGTTTGCAAGCGTAAAATGCGCGTTGTTTGCACGCACAAAAAGCGGGCGGCCAGAGCTCAAGCCTGTCATAGATTCGCCTGAAATATAATTATACGGAAGCAGACCGCCGCAATCCTTGTCGCCTTTAAGTGCGGCTTTCAAAAGATTATCGTAAAGCGCACCTTTGTCAATTTTAAAGCCACATTCGCTGATTGCTTCGCCCAAAAGCTTAATCCATGCATCGTAATCGCCTGTACAGTTGTTGGCGTGTGCCATAGCCGTAAGATAGCCTTCCGGCGTTGCAACAAGGTCGATTTTTCCGCTGTAAGATTTTGAAAGAGGCTTTTCGAGAACAACCATAGCAAATACAGAAGTTCCGGCTGAAACATTGCCTGTTCTCGGTGCAACGCTGTTAGTTGCAACCATGCCTGTGCCGGCGTCGCCCTCTGGCGGTGCAAGCGGACAACCTTCGCACAAATCGCCGTCCGGGTCAAGAAATTTTGCACCGGCAGCTGTCAATGTTCCGGCTTTCTGGCCAGCAACAAGAACCTTCGGAAGCAGGTCTTCAAGCTTCCAAGAAAACTTGTACTGAGCCACCAAATCGTTGAATTTGGCAATCATCTTCTTGTCGTAGTTCTTTGTTTCAGCATCAACAGGGAACATACCCGAAGCATCGCCGATTCCGAGAACTTTTTCGCCGGAAAGCAGCCAGTGTACATAACCTGCAAGTGTTGTAAAGAAAGCCGCATCTTTTACATGCGTTTCTTCCTTTAAAATAGCCTGATAAAGATGAGAAATACTCCAGCGTTCTGGAATAGGATAATTGAACAAAACCGAAAGCTTCTGTGCTGCTTCGCCTGTTATTGTATTGCGCCATGTTCTGAAAGGCACTAAAAGATTGTCGTCTTTGTCAAAAACAAGATAACCATGCATCATTGCACTTACACCGAAAGCCTTAAGCTTTTTTAGCGTAACACCGTATTTGGCTTTTACATCAGCCTTCATGTTTGCATAGCAGGTCTTTAAACCGTTCTGAATTTCATCAATTGAATAAGTCCAGATGCCGTTAACAAGGCTGTTCTGCCAGTCAAATGCGCCTGAAGCTATAGGCGTATTGTCTGAGTCAATCAGAACAGCTTTTATACGCGTTGAACCAAATTCAATGCCCAAAACTGCTTCTCCTGCATCAATCTGTGAAGCCAGAGTTTTCTTATCTTTGTCCATGCTTTCCCCTTTTTCGGCAGTTGCAAAAATCTGCCTTTTCTAGTAAAACGATTAACAAGTAGTATATACTCAAATCCATAGATTTTAAAGGGGTTGTTGTGGAACATAACATTATTAATCCGATTATGCCCGGTTTTAACCCGGATCCTTCAATATGTGTCGTAGGAGACACTTTTTATCTTGTTAATTCAAGTTTTTCATTTTTTCCAGGAATTCCAGTTTACGAAAGTAAGGACTGCGCAAACTGGAAGCAGATTGGGAATGTAATAAGCAGAAAGAGCCAGCTTGATTTTACAAACGAACAGTCAAGCAGAGGACTTTTTTCTCTTACAATCCGCTATAACAAGGGCATTTTCTACTGTATCTGCACCCAAGTTGACAAAATCGGAAATTTTTTCATGACAGCGCAAAAACCGGAAGGTCCGTGGTCTGACCCGATTGTCATCAAAGACGCAGACGGAATTGACCCGTCTTTGTTCTTTGACGATGACGGCACAGTCTGGTACATCGGGCAGCACTTTAACCCGGCAGGTGTACGCTGGAACGGTGACTGCAAAATCTGGATTCAGCGGCTCGACGTAAACACCGGCAGACTATATGGCAAAAAAACTGACATTTGGAGCGGCGCGCTCAAAAAGTGCGTCTGGCCAGAAGGTCCGCATATCTACAAAAAAGACGGCTGGTATTATTTGATTCATGCGGAAGGAGGAACAAGCGTTGACCATGCAGTTTCTGTTGCACGCTGCAAGACAATGGAAGGCGAATGGGAAGGCAAAAAAGCTAATCCGATTTTAACCCACCGTCAGCTTGGCTTGACAGCCGGTGTTATTAACGTGGGTCACGCTGATTTATTCTGCTCACCTGAAGGCAACTGGCGCATGGTCTGCCTCGGCTCAAGACCATACGGCGACGGTCAGCTCGGCGGCGGCAGATGCTGCAACATGGGCAGAGAAACTTTCCTCGTGCCTGTACACTGGGAAGACGACTGGCCAGTTGTCGCAAGAGAAACAGGCTTGATTGAACGCGCCTACACGCAGGACGGCTTTGTAACACAAGCTACGCTTGAAGACAACAAGCCGAAGCCACCTGTAACAGACACTTTTGACGATGACACACTGAACGTTTATTGGATTACACTTAGAAACCGCAACACAGACTTGATTACGCTGTTTGACAAGCCGAGCTGCTTGAGACTTTACGGCAACGGCAAGCTCACATCAACAGATGAAGTTTCATTTGTTGCACAGCGGCAGACCGCGTTCAGCTTTGA
>CADBUT010000269.1 GCA_902797925.1 uncultured Spirochaetaceae bacterium | reverse complement strand
GCGCCGCTTGTAAGACCGGCTACAATTTCTTTTTGTGCAAGAGCATAGAAGAAAACAGCCGGAATGAGCGAGAGCGTAAGATAAGCCAGAACTTTAGCCCAGTCCGTTGCGTACTGACCCTGATACTGCATAACTCCAAGAGGCAGCGTAAACTTTTTCTCGTCGTTAAGCACAAGAAGCGGAAGAAGGAACTGGTTCCAGCTGCCGACAAGTGTAAGAACCGCAATTGTTGTGATAATCGGCTTTGAAAGCGGAATAACCATCCTTAAAAGAAAGCCAAGCTTTCCGCAGCCGTCGATTGTAGCAGCTTCTTCCAAATCCTGCGGAATCTGCTCAAAAAAACTCCGTGTAAGCATCGTATGAAATGCCAGGTTAAACGCAGCCTGTGGCAGCATAATTCCAAGATAAGTATCTATAAGCCCAATATCGCGCATCTGCAGATACATAGGCAGAATTGCTACAGCAAGCGGAAACAGAAGACCAAGCAGAATATAGTTATAAAGGAATTCCCTGCCAAAAAATTTTATGCGTGCAAACGTGAAACCCGTAAGACAGCAGAGAACTACATCAAAAACAACCGTTCCTACCATAATTATGAACGAATTTTTCAGACTTCTCCAAAATGTAGAGCTTGCCGGATTAAGAAGATGAGCAAAAGTATCAAGCTGAACAGGATTAGGAATTCCCAAAAGGTCTTTTCTAAGTTGTCCTATAGTCTTGAATCCGCCAAGGAACATTACATACAGCGGAAAAACGGTATAGACGATAATTATCACAAGAAAAACAATTTTCAGCGATTTATAAACAATGTTGGTATTAGTCTTATTCATATACTGCCTCAATTATCTTGTTTTATAAGTCTTTGGTAAACTGCATTGAACGTAACACAGATTACAAAAATTACGATAGCGATTGCGCTTCCGTAACCCATCTGAGAACGCCTGAAACCGAATTTGTACAGGTACGTTACCATCGTCTCCGCAGAGTTTACAGGATCACCCTTACCCATTGCCCAAATTATATCAAATGTCTGAAGAGAACCGACTATACAGAAGAAAAGCGTAACTACAATTGTAGGAAGAAGAAGCGGAATAATTATGAACAAATTTAACTGTAGCGGTGAGGCACCGTCAATAGCTGCTGCTTCGCGGATATCATCAGAAATACCCTGCAAGCCGGCAATATAAAGAATCATATAAAGGCCAAAGTATTTCCATATAACAACAATGAAAATAGCATTAAATACCGTTTCCGGCCGACCTAAGAAAGCAAAATCTGTTCCAGGCGGAAATAAAGATGCAAGAATTGTTGTAGATATTCCGTATTGAGGACTGTATATAAACGTCCATACGACACCGGCAATAACCTCTGAAACTACATAAGGAATAAAGAAAACTGTACGGAGAGCAATATTAGTTTTTGATTTTGTAGAAATAATCAGTGCAAGCACAAGAGCGATAGGAAGCTCGATAAGAAGTGAAAGCACAATTATTTTTACGTTATGTCCGAAAGATTTCCAAAATATTGGATCTGTTAAAATCTCTTTAAAGTTTTCAAGTCCGACGAACTGAGTTTTACGGCCTGCATTCGGACCTGTCAACGGGCCCATTCCGTTCCATCTGAAAAGACTGTACACAGCAGCCTTAAAAACAGGAAGAACAACAAAGAATGTGAAAATAATAAGAGGTATAATAAGGAAAGCCATAGCTATCCAGAAATTCTGTTTTTTCTTATTAATCATTAATTATTACCTTAAATCAGAACTAAAAAAGAAAAAACCGGAACAGAACGGACTGTTCCGGTTTTGTTAAGTCAGCTTAATTATTTGTTTGATTCCCATGACTTCTGGATGAGGTCACAAGCCTGCTGAGGAGTCATTGTACCTGCAAAAATACCTTCTGTTGCAGCTTTGATGTCTTCACCAACTGCTGCCGGGAGGAACTGATCATAGTACAGCTGATAGTAACCAGCGTCTTTAACAGCCTGAACAACGTCCTTCATAACTGGATCAATCATGCCGTCATAGCCAGGAATAACCGGGCAGGCATTGAGTTTTGTACAGATAATCTCGTAGTTTTCAGGATCATAGAATGACTTAAGGAATTCAATTGCTTCATCAGGAGCATTCTTACCGATGATGTAGCCGTCACCGCCACCCTGTGTATCAGAAAGAAGACCTTTTCCGCCTTCAATTGCAGGGAATGACATATAACCCCATTTGTCTTTATAGCCGAGTGTAGCATTATCGTTACCTGTTGAAGGTGCCCACTGACCCATAAGTGTCATAGCAGCTTTTCTATCAGCTACAAGAGCTTCCTGTTCAGCCTGTGTTGTAGCCATGAAACCGTCCTGGAAAGGATTTGTTGCTGTGAAATCTTTGAGCATTTCCATAGCTTTAAGGAATGAACCTTTATTGAAAGCGCCTGTTCCGTTGTATGCAGCAAGGAAATCAGGTTCGCCACCAAGACGCTGTGCAATGTATGTCCACCAGTAGTGGCCTGTCCATGTCTCTTTTTCGCCAAGAGCTACAGGAGCATATCCCTTTGATTTGAGAACTTTGCAGCTTGCAAGGAATTTTGACCAAGTAGAGAAATCATCTGCTGTAAGTCCACAATCTTGGAATACATATGTGTTGTACCAAAGACCTACTGTACCAAGTGAGTAAGGAGCACCGTACTGTTTACCGTCAAAAGCGTAAACACCCATAGCACCTTTACCAATCTGAGCAATGTTGCCAGATGAAACATAGCTTGAAATATCGCGGAGCATACCAGCTTCAGCCTGTTCGATCATTACACCACCACCCCATGAGCGGAAAATATCAGGCGGGTTACCAGACTGAATAACTGTAGCTACTTTCTGTTTGTAAGCTTCATTTTCGAGACAAGTAATCTCGATTTTTACATTCGGGTGTTTAGCCTCGAAATTGTCAGCAATCTTACGCCAGGCAGCCTGCTGTTCATCTGTTGTATCCAGATGCCAGAAAGTGATTGTCTTGGTTTCAGATGTTTTTGTTGCGCCACCTTTTTTACAGCCTGTGAAAACAACAGCACAAGCACAAAGAAGAACAACCAAACTTACTAAGATTTTTTTCATGCTTTTCTCCTATTCTTTTTTGATTATTTAAAAAAACAACCATTTATTAACAGGTTAAACCTTTAACTAGCAGGAATGAATAGGTAAATTCCCTTAGATAATTTTGGAGTTTTTCAAAATTACAAAAAAAAAGCTGCCCTACTTGAAGCTATCGCACGCTCCAAACCAGGCAGCTTTTTCAGCATTTATTATTTTTTTGAACTATTTCAGAAACTTGACGAATGCGTCTTTGTAGCCTTCGCGTCTGAAACGGTCAAGTGTTGCTCTGTACTCGTCTTCTGAAAGAGGTCCGATGAGCATTTCGTAGCCACCCGGCGTTCTTTCTGAAGCTTTTATAGACACAGGGTATCTTCCTCTGTATTTGTTCACAATATTTGTCAGATTCTTCATATCCCGGTAGACACCAAGCTGAACATAGAATTTACCGCGCTCATACTGATTAATCAGCAGTTCAGGGAACGGCATAGACGTGTCTCTGACAGGAGCAGACGGCTGAACTGAAGCAGATTGAGCTCCCTGATAAAGTTTCTGCTTGCAGTTGTCGCAGAGCTGTTCTTCTTTTTTAGCCCCACCACAATTCGGGCAGACGTAGAAATTCTGCTGAATTGGTACAACCTCGTCTTTTGGCGGCGGTGGAAGCAGCGAATAATCATAAGCTGAAACAGCCGGACGCTTCTCTTCTGATGCAAGCGCAATGCCCGGATCAGGAATTTCTTTTACTGTTGATGTTGCCGGTGCAGAAGTCTGTGCAACTGGCGCTGCTTCCTGATTTGCAGGCGGAAGCTGCTCTACAGGCTGTGTCTGCGGTGCAGGCGCTGTTACTGCGTTTGTATAATCCTGCGGCAGTGCTGCAGCTGGGTTTGTGTCCGGGTCTGCTTTTGCAACAGGAGCAACCGGTGTCAGTGTATTTTCTTTAACATAGTCGTTTTTTCTGCTTACGCGTACTGTTGTATCATAGCCGCTTTCAATACCGATAGCAGAAGCTGCTGTCGGAGAAAGAAGCACAAGTACACCGGACAAATCTGTAGAACCTGTAATAACGACTGTAGTTGTTTTTCCGTTTGAAGTATTTACAACGTCTACGATTTCACCTTTTGAAAAGATTCTGCTCTGGGCATAATTTCCGCCAGACGGAAAAGCTTCTGCATTTCCTCTTGCAGCCCTGCCTTCCCATGCAACAGAAGACGATGCAGCCATAACAAAACCAGCGGCAAAAACCGACATCATCAAAATAATACCGAAACGCTTCATATTTCCCTCGCTAAGTTCCATTTAGTTAATTTACTACCGTTTAAACGAAAGTTGCTGTGACTTTTTCTTTTGAATCTGAGCCTGAAACCTTATGGCTGCTCCGATTTCTTTTTCAAGATTTGAAGCAAAGGTTCTGATCCCTTTCTCGCAGTCCCTTCTGTTCAAGGCTGCGTGAAGCTTAGGCTGGTCAACAACACCGTTTGCATAAACATCGTAGTTGTTTGACAGCACTTCCCACTCCAGATTTACAAAAGTAGCCGCATTTTTTGTTTCGTCATATTCAATTATAACAGGAACAATGTATCCCATTCCGCCCATACCGGCAGAAGCAAGATGCTCAATAAACAATTCATTGCCTGTACCTGTTACAACTACCGGCTCATTTGAAACAATAAAGCCGTCACAAAAAAAAGAATCCATAAGAGAAGTCTCTAAAAGCCGGGTCATTTCACGCACGTCTCTTGTAGACGAATCCCGCTGAACTATTACAATTGTAAGCGACTGCGCAAAAGTAAAGGCCGGAACGAGAACAAGCAGTGCCAATATCAAAACAAACCGTTTTTTCATAAAACCTCATTACAGTTTTCCGCAAAATTTTTTGCAGAATATTCTTATTCTTTTTGATTTTCGGCAGAACTTCGATTATCATTCACGTTTTTTTATTCATGAAGAGATTGTTGATTCATATTTATTTACATTGAAATCTGAAAACACTTATGCTAGAATGGATAAACGTAAAACTGTATATTTTTCAGTTTTACCAAACGGATTCAGGACAACTTTAATGTCATTAAAAAACGACGTCCGTGTGTACATCATCGGTGCGGGCTTTGCCGGCCAGATGATTGCAGACGAGCTTGAAGCAAAAAAGATTTTCGGACGTGTCACAGCTTTCTTAGACGATGACACAAGCCTTATAGGCAAGCAGCGGAACGGCATTCCGATTTACGGTCCGATAAGCATGGCAGGGCTTTTAAAGCCGGGCGCTTATGACGAAGCAATTATCGCAATGCCGAGCACGAATAACGAGCGTCTCCGCGAAGTTTACGGCATTTTAAGCGAAGCAGGTTTTTCAAAAATTAAAATTCTGCCGAGTGTCTCGCAGATTGTAGAAGGCAAAGCCCATCTTGTTCAGGCGCGCGAAATAAACCCGCTCGACCTTCTCGGCAGAACACCGATTACGATTTCACTAAAAGAAACTTTGTCTTATCTCCGCGGCAAGCGTGTTCTGATAACAGGCGCAGGTGGCTCAATCGGCTCAGAGCTTGCGCGTCAGCTGCTTTCTGGCGGCGCTGAACGGCTCTACCTTTTCGGACACGGCGAAAACTCGATTTATCTTATAGACAAAGAACTGCGCATTCTTCAAAAAGAAGGTGTCGGCGAAAAGGCCACAGTCGTACCGATAATCGGCGACCTTAAAGACAAGGCTTATCTTGAATGGCTGCTGCCGAAAATGCATATCGACGTAATTTTCCATTGCGCCGCCTACAAGCATGTTCCATTAATGGAAGAAAACCCTGTTGCCTCAATTGAGAACAACGTTTTCGGCACACAGAACCTGCTTGAAGCTTCGCTTGCATCAAATGTAAAGCGTTTTGTGCTGATTTCAACAGATAAAGCGGTTGAGCCTGTCTCAACCTACGGCGTTTCTAAAATGCTGTGCGAAAAGCTTGTGCTTGCCGCCGCAAAAAAAGCCGGAAAAGACCAGTCTTTCATGTTTGTGCGTTTCGGCAACGTCTTGGGCAGCCGCGGTTCAATTCTGCCGCTTTTTATGGAACAGATTAAGACAGGCGGCCCTGTAACTGTAACAGACCCCGAAATGAAGCGCTTCTTTATGACAATTCCTGAAGCATGTTCGCTTGTTCTTCAGACAGGCGGCGTAGGTCAGAACGGACTTTCTTACCTTCTTGATATGGGCGAGCCAATCAAAATCGTGGACATTGCTGAACAGATTATACGCTTTTCGGGCTTTGAACCGAATAAAGACATCAAGATTGAATTCATCGGC
>CADBUT010000268.1 GCA_902797925.1 uncultured Spirochaetaceae bacterium | reverse complement strand
TACTTTGTAGATCAGATGATTAATCCAAAAAATCCGGAAGCCCATCACGACACAACCGGCGTGGAAATTTGGGAACAGACTGACGGTGATTTAGCTGCTGTTGTAAGCGCAGTCGGCACAGGCGGAACAATCCGCGGAATCAGCGATTATATTAAGGCACAGAATCCGGCTGTAAAAGTAATTGCAGTTCAGCCGGCTGTTGATGCTGTCAAGCTTACGGGAATCCACAACTTTACGGATGTTCCTGTGGAGCGTGTTCCGGTTTCGATTAAGGGTAGGGAAGGCGTTTATGATGAGATTCTTACGGCAACGGTAAACCCTGCTTTTGAAGCGGCACGAATTGTTGCAAAAACAGACGGCGTTCTTGTAGGAAACTCAAGCGGTGCTGCTCTCTGGGGCGCAACTGAAATCGCAAAGAGACCGGAATATGCTGGCAAAAACATTGTAGTTGTGTTCCCTGATACAGGCTTACGATACCTCAGTACAGATCTTTTTAAAGAGTAAGGTCATTGCGAGGAGCGTATGCGACGTGGCAATCTACATGTGGATTGCTTCGCACTGCGCGCTCGCAATGACGACAATTTATTACATGACATTACAGCAGATTAAATACATTCTTGGCGTGGCAGATGCCGGTTCTTTGAACAAGGCCTCGGAAAAGCTTTTTATTTCTCAGCCTTCGCTCACCAGTTCAGTGCATGATGCGGAATGGGAGCTGGGCTTTGAAATTTTTCACAGAACCTCGCGCGGTGTAAAAGTAACTGAAAGAGGCGAAAGCTTTGTCCGTGACGCGGGGGAGCTTTACGCCCACTATGAGGCTCTTCTTAAAAAATATTCCGCAAAAGAAAAAAAGGCTTTTTCAGTTTCCGCTCTTTATTACGCCTTTGCCCGTTCAGCCTTTGTAAAAATCGTGAAAGACTTTGCCCACAATGAATATGATTTTGCTTTCCGCGAAAAGAAAGCTTCGGGCGTAATTGAGGATGTTGCTCTTGGAAAAAGCGAGCTTGGCATTTTATATTTGAGTGACTCAAACCGCGAAACGATTTCCAAAAACCTTAAATCAAATAACCTGGAATTTCACCATCTGACAGAGTGCAATGCCTTTGTATATCTTCACAAAAATCATCCTCTTGCCAAAAAGGAAAGTCTCTCGCTGGATGAGATTTCAGCATATCATTTTATTACATTTGATACTGATGATGTAAAATCCTTTTTTTCAGAAGAAGTTATAGAGCGTTTTAAGCTTGATAAGGCAATTACCGTGGCAGACCGCGCAACCGAGCTTGACCTTATCAAAACATTGAACGGCTATACTTTCCTTTCCGGCATTTTCGGTGAAGAAACCAATGACACAAGCGATGACTTCATTCTGATTCCTCTCCAGAATCACGACGAAAAAATAAGCCACAGTTTTGAGCTTGGCTACATCACCAAAAAAGATATCCGCCTTGATAACATCAGCCTTACTTACATCGATGCCATCAGGCAGATTCTTCATATCGCGGGCTTTACGTGCTGAAAATTGATGCACGCTATAGCTAAAACCTATAGCTCATATAAAAAATAAGTATTTGTACAAAACTTCAGAAAATTCTATACCTAGTATATGACTAGGTTATCAAAACGAGGTTTTGACATGAAAGATACGGAAAATCTTCTTTTCAGGGCGTCTCCTACTTTCGGCGTTGTTCTTGCGCTGATAATACAGAACGCCGTGCCGGACAATCCGCTTCATCCGGCGGCGACACATGGCTATTACAATGCACTGCTGCTTGCATTGCTTTCAGTTGCGGTGCTTGCTTTTGTGCTTTCGTTTTTTCTGCCGAATTTCCGCACTAAACTGACGGAGAAAGGACCGTTCCTTGCAGGTGCAGGTGCGCTCGTTTCAGTGCTGAACCTTGTTACGGCAAAGTTTGCACTGCTGCCGGTAATCTTTTTTCCGAGTTTTGACAACATTCTTGCAGTTTTTGCAGAGCAGACGCCGCTTCTCGGCAAATGTATCTGGTATTCGTTCAGGCTTTTGATTCTGGGCGTTTTCTGGGGAGTTTTGCTCGGCTTTATTACGGGCGTGTGCCTCGGTTTCAGCCGCCGCGTCTATTATTGGATAAACCCGTACATCAAGCTGATTGGTCCGATTCCGGCGACTGCGTGGATTCCGCTTGTGCTTACCACGTTCCCGACGCCGTTCGGCGCGAGCGTCTTTATCATTGCGCTTGCGGTGTGGTTTCCGGTTCAGCTTATGACAAGTTCCGGTATTCAGAACACAAGCAAGGTTTATTTTGAAGTTGGCCGTACGCTTGGTGCAGGTACATTTTTTCAGGTCTTTAAGATTGCAGTTCCGGCGGCACTGCCGAATATTTTTCAGGGAATGTTCAACGGAATTTGTGCGGCGTTCATCGCGCTGATGACAGCTGAAATGTTCGGTGCAAAATACGGAATCGGTTGGTACATAAGTTACATGAAAGCCATGATGATGTATTCGGGCGTTTATGCCGGTCTAATTATGATTGCAGTTTTCTGTACAGTGATTATCACCGCGCTCTTCAAAGTGCGGAGCAAAGTTCTCAACTGGCAGAAAGGTTTGATTAAGTGGTAGGGAGCGACCATGCGTAGCATGGGAAAAACAGTCCAGTGGACTGTTTTTAGCGAGTCTCGGAAAAATCTGTGATTTTTCCGCGGAAAGAAGGAAAACAAATGTCTGGTGAAATAAAAATACAAAACGTGACAAAAATCTTTAATCAAGGTGAAGCCGAGGAAGTCACCGCGCTGAACGGCGTAGATTTTACGATTCCGGCCGGCAGCTTTGTTTCGCTGATTGGCCCTTCGGGCTGCGGCAAAACTACGCTCTTGCGCTGCATTGCCGGGCTTGAAACCCCGACTGGTGGCGAAGTGCTTACCGACGGCACAAAAATCACAAAGCCGGGCAGCGATCGCGGCTTTGCGTTTCAACAGGCGAATCTTTTTCCGTGGCTTACAATCCGCGACAATATTGCGTTCGGCTTGCGCGCGCGGCACATCTACAAAGAACGCAAGGCTGATGTAGACGAATTTATCAGGCTTGTTGGCCTTGAAGGTTTTGAAAAGTCTTATCCGCATCAGCTTTCCGGAGGCATGAACCAGAGGGCAAGCCTTGCGCGCGCACTTGTCGGTCATCCGAAAATTCTGCTGCTAGACGAGCCTCTCGGTGCACTTGACGCTTTTACGCGCATGACCATGCAGGACGAGATTTTGCGGCTTTGGAAAGAGCACAACACCACAATGGTAATGGTTACGCATGATGTAGACGAGGCCGTTTACTTGAGCGATTACGTTGTGGTTATGAGTCCGCGCCCGGCAAAGGTTGAAAAAATCATAAAGATTGATTTGAGTCATCCGCGCGCACGCGGCCAGGATGTGTTCTTGAACTATAGAACCCAGATTCTTGAAATTCTTGACTACGCAGGCAAGGTTCAGGAAGCAGAATACGCGATATGAAAATACATCCTTGTATTTTCATATCGCCTAGAAGATTCTGTTCACCTGAAGGCAAACAGAATCTTCTAGTTCGCTTGCTCTCCGCATCCATGCAGAGGACATTGTAAAGATATTTTTAGGATGAATTATATATATGGAGGTATATATGAAAAAATCAGTTTATGTTTTGGGTGCAGCACTTGCACTGTTGGCATTGTGTGCTGGTTTGACCAGTTGCAGCAAAAAAGCTGCCGCCACAGCAGACGGAGCTTCAAGTTCAGCTCAGAAGGTTGTCCGCATCAATTATCAGACTGGAAACCTTTGCGGTGCACCAGTTCATGTTGCATGGAAGCTCGGTCTCTTTGATGAAGAACTGGCAAAAATCGGTCAGAAAGCTGAGTACGTTGTTGTAGTCGAAGGTGGTGCAACTCTTGCAGAAATGATTGCTTCCGGCAAAGTTGATGCGGGCTACGGCTTGTACGCAACTCAGCTTCAAGCAATGGAAAACGGCCTTCCGATTTCCTTCACTTCGGGCATTCACATTGGTTGTACAAAATATTATGTACGCGCCGACAGCGACATTTATTCAGCTGCTGATTTGCGCGGAAAAAAGATTGGCGTTCCGGGGCTTGCAGATTCATCAGTAATGAACTTGAAGCGTAAGCTGATGGATGAAGGAATTGGCGTTACAGCTGATAACAATGAAGTTGAGTTTATCGCTTATGCGTCTGCTGATCTTGCAATCGCTTTGAATAACGGTGCTGTCGATGTAATCGGTGCTCATGATCCGATTGCAACAAAAGGCGAACAGGCTTACGGTTTCCGTAAAATTCTTGATACAGGAACCGATGAAAAGTTCTCAAAAGAATACTGCTGTCAGCAGTTTGTAACTCACAAGCTTTTGCGCGAAAACCCGGAAGGAGCCGCAGCTGTTACACGCGCTTTGCAGAAAGCCGCAGCTTTTGTTGAAGCAGAGCCTAGAGCAGCCGCACAGCTTCAGATTGAAAACGACCTTGTTGCAGGCGATTTGGACTTTAACGCTGCCTTGCTTGAAGAGCTGAACTATCAGCCGAGCCGTTCGCTTGGCAAAAAGACTTTCGATGCGGCCGCCCGTCAGTTACAGACAGCCGGAATCTTAAAAGCTACAACTGACATTGAGAAGTTTATTGAAACCGGCTATATCGAGCTTTTCGGTGTGCCTGACGGTTATATCTACGACAGCGCGACAAAAACTTATAAAGAAATAAACGGCTC
>CADBUT010000267.1 GCA_902797925.1 uncultured Spirochaetaceae bacterium | reverse complement strand
ATGAATGCCACAGAAGTTGCTGAAGCTTTTCATGCACGCTTTTCTGCAACAAAGCGGACATACAGATACTTTCTGTATTGTGGAAGCACACCGCCTGCACATGAGATGAACTATGTCTGGTGCATTCACCGAAAAATCGACATTGCACGCCTTAACAGAATGGCTTCTGTCTTGCATGGCGAAATTGACTGCGCTGCTTTTGCGGCAAGCGGAGACGCAAGCAAGTCCACATTCAGATATATTGAGCATGCTGTCTTTTTTAACGAAGGCAACAAAGTTGTCTTTGAGATTTGTGCAAATGCTTTCTTGTGGAAAATGGTGCGCTCAATTGTCGGCAGCCTGCTTTATTATGAAAAGCAGGGCATGGACAAAGAAGAATTTGCAGAAATAGTATCTTCTTGTGATAGAAAACTGGCTGGCCCGACAGCACCGCCTGAAGGGCTTTTTTTGTGGAGTGTAGGCTTTGACGGCATAAGAAGAGGACCGGGCGCACAAAAAGACGGCGGCTAAAGCAGAGAAACCGGGTCTACGTCAACTTCAACATAAACGCCCTGCGGCACTTTGTAAGAGCGCAAAAAAGCATTGCAGTGCTTTTGCAGAGGCGTAAGATATTCACCGCGGAGCAGAACCTGAAACCTGTAGTTTGATGAAATAAGCGAAAGCGCACATTCTGCAGGACCGAGTATCTCAATGCCGGATATATCTGACTGCAAAGACTGTGCCGCAAAAGACGCCGCATTTTCCGCATCTTTCTGGTCTTTTGACCTGAACACAAGTCTTATAAGCCGCGAAAAAGGCGGAAAAAGCGAGAGTCTTCGCGTTTCAAGCTCTTCTTTATAAAAGCCCTCAAAGTCTGAACAGCAGGCTTTATAAATTGCGCTTCTTGCAGGATTCCATGTCTGAACAAGAACTTTACCGTCCGGAAAATAACGGCCGGCTCTGCCTGCAACCTGTACAATAAGCGAAAACGTCCTTTCTGCGGCGCGGAAGTCCGGCATGTGAAGAGCCGTATCAGCGTTTATAATGCCGACAAGCTTTACACCCGGAAAATTCAATCCTTTGGCTATCATCTGCGTACCGAGAAGAATGTCGGCTTCACCTTTTTTGAAAGTATCAAGCTTTTCCTGAAGCTCGCCGCGCTGTGTAAGGGAATCTGTGTCAACTCTGATTGTCTTTAAATGCGGAAACTTTGCCGTGAGTTCTGTCTCAATAAATTCTGTGCCAAAACCCGAATAGCCGACATCTACAGAGCCGCATTCCGGGCAGACAGCCGGCGGCTGTTCAGTCCAACCGCAATAATGGCAGCGTAGTCTGCCTTCCTTTTTGTGGAATGTCATCGGAACAGAGCAGTTTTTGCAGTAAAGTTCGTAGCCGCATGTCTTACATCTGAAAAAATGCGTGAAGCCGCGCCGGTTTAAGAACAAAATTGCCTGACGCTTTTCTTTGTATGTTTCGTTTATTTCTTTTTCCAGCTGAGGAGAAATACAGCCGTTAAGATTTTCTTTAGACAAGTCTATAATCGAAATTTCCGGCATTGCACCGCCGGCAAGCCGTCTGGTCAAAACGTGTCTTGTAATTCTGCCGTCATTCATGAGAGCCCATGCTTCAGCAGAAGGTGTCGCGCTGCCCATAACAAGCGGAATCTTATCAGCAGAGCAGCGTTTCATTGCTACTTGCCTTGCGTGATAGCGCGGCGTTGTGCCCGACTTATAAGAGCCGTCATGCTCTTCGTCGATTATAATCATGCCCAAATCCGGCACCGGTGCAAAAACTGCGCTGCGCGCCCCGACGACAACACGCGCTTCTTTTGAGATTATGCGCCGCCATTCGCTTAATTTCTGGCTTGGTGTTAAGCCTGAATGTAAGACAGCAGCAGTCTTGCCGAACCGGCTTGTAACAGCTTCTACAACCTGCGCCGT
The DNA here is from genome assembly GCA_902797925.1 of uncultured Spirochaetaceae bacterium. Taxonomy (GTDB): domain Bacteria; phylum Spirochaetota; class Spirochaetia; order Treponematales; family Treponemataceae; genus UBA1240. The sequence goes on along the minus strand of CADBUT010000267.1, from coordinate 4,100 downwards.
CAGTGCAATTTCTGGAACAAGATAGATTACGCCTTTACCTTTTGAAAGCATGAATTCAGCACATTGAAGGAAAACTTCTGTTTTGCCCGAACCTGTGGAACCGTAAAGATAGTGCATGTAAGACTTTGCATTGTCCGCTGTTATTCCTCTTACGGCGCTCTGCTGTTCTTCTGAAAGTGTAAGCTTTTTGCTTTCAATGAAATCATCGATAAATGCGTCGCCGGAAGCTTTTACTTCGCGTCTGCCTGACGGAAGCATTGCACTCAAAGCCTCACCATGGCTGCAAAGATAAAATTGGCTTACCCAGCGCGCAAGCTCCACAAAAGCGCTGTCAAAAATAGGCTCTTTATCAATTATGCGCCGTACTTCTTTTATTTTTGAAACATCAAAATCTAAACCATCCGGCAGACTGTCCATAACATTAATGACAAAAGCAGTTACTTTCTGCTGTCTTCCAAACGGAACTTCGGCGCGCATTCCGACAGAACAAATCTGTTCATCTTTCAGTTTATAAGTAAAAGACTGGTGCAGCGGAATGTTGAAAAGAACTTCAATCCATCTAGACATCAGTCAGAACCGCCGTTGAGATAGCTTGACTGATAATCAGGAACAATTTCAAGCAGCTTGTTTCTGAAAAGTTTCAGATCTTCCCATGCAGGTCGTTTCAAAGATTCATCTCTAAGCAGAGCACTCGGATGAAACGTTGCAAGCAGAGGAATTCCCTGATAATTGAAAAATTTGCCGTGAAGCTTCTTGATTCCGGCTGTTGTGTCAAGCAGGTTGTGCAAAGCCGTGTTGCCGACAGCAAGAATCATCTTGGGCTTTAATATATCTATTTGCGCCTGAAGGAAATGCGAACAAGCTTGTGCTTCTTCCGGCAACGGCGTTCTGTTTGCAGGCGGCCGGCATTTTACGATATTTGCAATAAAGCAGTTATCTTCTCTTGAAAGCTGAATAGCGGCAAGCATTTTATCCAATAACTGACCGGCCTTGCCGACAAAAGGTTCGCCGGTTCTGTCTTCGTCTGCACCGGGGCCTTCGCCGATTACAAGCACCACAGGCGGAATCTTGCCGATGCCGGGAACAGTGTTTGTTCTTGTCTTGCAGAGGACACAGCCGTCACATTGCGCAATATCTAAAGCGATTTTCTTTATTTCAGCGGCGGCATCTTTAGTAAGCTCAGAAACCTGTGCGGTAATTTCCGCATCATCTTTAAAGTCTGCCGGTGCAAAATCAGAAGAAACCCTGCCTGAAAAAAGGCAGTCTGCATTATTTAAGAGGCTGTATAAAAGAGATTTTTCCTGTGCTGTCAATTTTGCTCCTAACTAAGACTACAAAGATTCATTCTCATGCTTTTTTATTTCAACAGCCTTTTCGTAATATTTTACCAGTGTTGGTGTCAGCGCCTCAATAGACCATTGCTTTGACCATGCCATTGCTTCTTCAGCTTTGGCTTCGTAAAGTTTTTTGTCATTCAACAGAAGCTGAACCTTTGAAGTGAACTCGTCAACATCGTTTTTGACCATAAAGCCGCCGTTGTCTCCGCGCATAACATCAACAGTGCCCATTTCTCCGATTGCGACAACCGGAATACCGACTGTCATAGCTTCTATTGTTACAAGCCCCTGCGTTTCTGTAAGGCTAGGAAAAACAAAAAGCGATGACATCTTATAAAAATAGATTAAATCTTCACGTGCGGCATAGCCTGTAAAAGCTACAGAATCTTTTAAGCCGCGTTTTTCCGCAAGCTCTTTCAGTTCATCAAGATAAGGACCGCCGCCAACAAGAAGCAGGGCGGTGTGAGGATTTGTCTGCTTTACTTTTTCAAGCACATCGTACAAGAAGCTTAAGTTTTTCTCTTTGACAACACGGCCGACATAAAGAAGAATCTTTTTGTTAAAAAGGAAAGGATATTTCTTTAACAGAGCATTTCTAACACGCTTGTTCTGCGCTTTATTGAATTCAAGCAGCTCAGAAGGAATGCCTGTCGGCAGGAGCTCAGAATCGCGGTCTATGCCGTATTCATGAACAACCTTTGCAATGCGTTTTGTCGGGGCAATAATAAGAGAAGCTCTCTTGAGGTAAAACTTTACAATGTCCCTGCCCAATTTTTTTGTAGAAGCTTGCGGCAAGAAACTGATATAATTTGCAAGATAATCTTCCCATAAAGTATGAAAAGTAAAAACTATAGGCAGCTTTGCTTTTTTTGAATAAAGCGCACCAAGATAGCCGATTGTCCATTCTGAATTAATATGAATAACGTCCGGGTTAAAAGCCTTCATTGCATCTTTTAAGAAATGCCACTTATCAATGCGGACCATGCGGTCTTCTTTTGACCATATTATTCCAGTAGAAGGAATTCTGACAATTAAAAAAGGACTTTTACTGTCTTCGTTCTCTTCGTCAAAAAGAGCACTTTTCTGCTGTTCAGCAGAATATTCAAGACAAACTATACAAACTTTATGGCCAAGTTTTGTGAGTTCAGCAGCAAAAGATTTAACAGAGATTGCAACGCCATTGATTCTAGGGAAATAGGCGTCTGTAAACATGGCTATATTCATGCTTAAACTATAACGCATAAGCACAAGCTTGTCGAGTAACACATAAAACAGTAAATTCTGCTTTTCTTATATACAGAAAAACTTCATTTTTTGAGAATACTGTGTTATATTATATGACAATATGTTATATGACAATATGAAAAAGAAAATCGGTGTGTTCGCTAACGGCTGGAATAATCTTACAATTGGACAGGCTCTAAAAGGCATCCGTTCTGTTACAGACGAACTGAATATTGATATTTTTCTCTTTCTTAGTTTTGCCGTTTACGGACGTTCAGAAATACGCAATCAGGGTGATGATTCAATTTTTGACCTGCCGGACTATTCCGATTTAGACGGAGCGATTGTGTTTTCAAATATGCTCAATTCTGAACACGCTCCAATTCATATAGCGCAAAAAATCGTTGAAAACAATATTCCCGGTGTAAGCGTCGGCATTCCGTTTGAAGGTCTTTCTGTTGTAGGTATAGACAATTTTAAGGGAATGTACGAGATGGTTGACCATCTTGTAAAAGAGCATCATATAAAAAATCCTGCTTTTTTTGCCGGCGCAAAAACACACCCCGATTCTATCGAAAGGCTTGACGCAACAAGACAGGCTCTTGAATCAAATGGCATAGAGCTTAAAGAGGAGAACATCTGCTATACAAACTGGGAATATCTTACAAGCATGGAATATGCCATGGAATTCTGCAGGCGCCCGAATCCGCCGGATGCATTTATCTGTGCCAATGACTATAATGCAATTGCAGCATGTATCGGTATTTCAAAGCTGGGCTATTCAGTGCCCAAAGACTTTATTGTTACAGGCTTTGATAAAATTCCATTTGCAGAAACTTTCTATCCTTCTATAACAACAGTTTATCAGGATTACGAGAAAATCGGCTATATTGCTGCATGGCAGCTTATGGAAAAAATCAATGAAAGTTCAACTTCTGATAAAGTTATTGTTTCTTCAAAATTTGTAAGAAACGAAAGCTGCGGCTGCAAAAAAGAGAAAGATGCCGAGGTTGTAAGACACGATTTCTGTATTTCAGCATATAAAAGAGAAATGGAAAGCCTGATTTCTCAGGGCAATGACACAAAAATGACGGCGGCTATTTTCAGCAGCTCTTCTTATGACAAATTAAAAGAGCAGTTTTTGACCTTTTATAAAGAAAACAAATCTTTTTCAAACAACGAGTTTTATATCTGCCTTGACTCAATGGCAAACAAATCTCTTATAACGTCATCTTCACTTATGCAGAATTTTTATTCTGACGACATGTACTGTATTGTAGCAAAGAAGGGCAATAAAACATGGTGTCCCGGTAACTTTAAGCGCAGAGATTTAATTCCCGGCTATAAAAAGAGCAATAAACCTGTAGTATATACACTAAGTTCAATTCATTATGATGATTCGCTTTTCGGCTATATTGTTATCAGCGATGCGATTGAGCAGATTAAAGACACAACACTTAATCATTATACAGGAATGATGAACTATAACTTTGAGCAGTTCAGAAAAAACTGTAAGCTTGAAGAAATGAACCGTACGCT
>CADBUT010000266.1 GCA_902797925.1 uncultured Spirochaetaceae bacterium | reverse complement strand
TTGTTCCGAACAAGCTTGTAAATATCGTAGTAAAATAAGCTTATGATGAATTACATTGATTTTAGAAGCGACAGCGTGACATGGCCGACAGAAGAAATGCGCTCTGCCATGCAGCAGGCTGTTGTCGGCGATGATGCTTATGGTGAAGACCCGACGACAGCAGAGCTTGAAAGCTACGGTGCAAGCCTTGTCGGCAAAGAAGCCGCTGTCTTTGTGCCTTCAGGCACATTTGCAAACCAGATTGCGCTTATTACGCACTGCAACCGAGGCGATGAAATCATAATCGACGACCGCTCGCATATTGTTCAGTTTGAATCTGGCGGTGCGGCCGCCCTTGCCAACGTTCAGTTCAGAACAATCGAACCGAAAGGCAAAGCAATTACTATTGATGAAATTACCGCCAAAATCCGCAAGGGCGAAGACGAGACAGAGCCGAAAACAGCTTTAATCTGCATTGAAGACACTATGCTCAACGGCAACACAATTCCTCTTGAGACTATGCGCGAGCTGCGCTATCTTTCGTCGCGCTACCATGTGCCTGTGCATCTTGACGGCGCGCGCCTTTTCAATGCCGCTGCCGCCCAGAATGTATCAGCAGCTGAAATTGCGCAGAACGCAGATTCTGTGATGATTTCGCTCTCAAAAGGCTTGTGCGCACCGGCGGGCGCGCTGCTTTGTGGCAGCAAAAGCTTTATCAGCAAGGCGAAAGCCAAGCGTAACCTTCTCGGCGGCACAATGCACCAGAGCGGCGTGCTTGCAGCGGCGGGGCTTGTGGCTCTTAAAACAATGCGTCAGCGTCTTGCACAAGACCACGAAACGGCGTTCTATCTTGCAAACAGCCTAACCCAATTTGAAGAGCTTGAAATTGACATTACAAGCGTTGAAACGAACATGGTTTATTGCAAGTTCAAAGACGAAAACTTTGAAAGCGAATCTTTGTGCGATTTCTTCAAGAGCCGGAACATTCTGGTTAAGCTTAACAAGCAGGGCGACGGTATAATGCTTATGACCCACAGATGGATAAACAGACAGGATATTGATGCTTTTGTAAAGGCAATGTCAGACTTCTTGAAAAGCAGCTGACATTTTCATGCTTTGGCACAAAAAAAGACTGGCTCAAAACAGCCAGTCTTTTTTGTTTAGCTCAAATAACAGATTCCCCGGTCAAGCCGGGGAATGACATATTTTGCAATCAGAAAATGACATAATTGTCATTGTCGGGCTTGACCCGACAATCTTTATGATTGACTAAAATTATTGCGCGTTAGACGCTTTATCCCATGCATACAAGAATTCGAGCATATACTGCTGAATGTTGCCGAACCACTTCTGCTGCATCTTGCAAGCTTCAATGCCGATGTATCTGTAGTGCCAGCACTCATATCTGTAGCCAGTTACATCTTCATAGCCTTCAGGAAAAGACAGCGAGAAGCCGTATTTCATGGCGTTTTTCGCAAGCCACTTGCCCTGCTTTGTCTCGACAAAATCATCAGTTATAGAGCCAAAGTCAATCGCCGTACCAAGCTGATGCTGGCTTGCACCCGGTTTTGCAGATTCTCTGTCTGCGGCAACCTGACCTAGCTGCTTTACGTTGCGTGCATAAAGCTTTGACTGGTAATCGTAGCTTCTGAAAGTTGAGCTTACAAGAATCGTAATACCGTCATTTGCGGCTGCATCAGACATTATGCAAAGAGCCTTCTCGACAGGCACTCTCAAAGACAAATCGTTGCGGTTAATCGCATAATGATTGTTCTTTACAAGCGGAACCAAATCCTCCGGCACATAGTCTTTGCTCAAATAATGCTGCTTGTCAACAAGCGTAAGCAAATAGTCCTTGTCGGCTGCAAGAACAGTGTCCATATCAGCCAAAAACTGCTCTTTGTTGGCAAGAATAAGCTTCTCACTAGGAAGATTCAATGTCTCCAGCACAGATGCCAATAGCTGTTCCTTCTCTGTATTTGCACATGATACAGAAATAAACAAGCTGAACAGCAGCGGGAGAATAAAGATTTTTTTTGACATATCACAGCACTTCCGTTAAAGAGAAAATAATCGGAAAATAATCAGAAAAACCCGTAGATTCAATTGCTTTTTGAGCAATAACAGACGGATGCATTATGTATATTTTATTTCCGGCTTCTTCTGCATCATCATAAGCAGCCAGCAGAACGCCAAGCCCAGATGACGACAGATTAGTAATTTCAGCCATATCAATTACAAGATTTGTTTCTTTTACAATAGAAAAAACCTTAGTCTGAAAATCAAGATATGTATAAGAATTAAGAACGCCTGAAACCTCAAGCAAAACGTAGTTGGCGCCCTTCTTCTCTTGAATTACTATTTGTTCCATAAGCTAAAAGCCCCCCTTTCCTTTAGACCAAACAACATATCTAAAACAACAAATGTACCTGAACTTTTCAGGTACATTGCACAACATCTTCCCCGAAACTTATTTTCGACAAAAACACATTTACTCTTGAGATTTAAGCATTCTCATCGATACAATGGTTACATCATCCTGCAATTCTTTTGAAACAAACTGCAGCATGTCATCAAATATAAACTGAATCATTCTGCTTGAATCATAAGTCTTGTTGTCAAGAATGAGCTTCTGAACGCGGTCTTTGCCATAGAACTCACCGCGCAAAGAAACTGAATCCAAAAGACCGTCTGTACAGGCAAGAACAATATCACCAGGATTAAGCTTTATCTTCTTAACCTTGACAAGAGAGCTAATCTTCTTTGCAAAGCCCAGAACCTTACCGTCGCCCTGAATCTCAATTACGTTGTTGTAAGCTTCGGTGTACAGGTACAGAACCGGCAGACCGCAGTTTACATAGTACATAACATTCTCGTTGAAATCGAAAAGCGCAAACACACCTGCAAAGAATGTTCCGCGCGGCAGGTTATACTTGATAAAGTAATTGACCTTCTCGACAAGTTCCTTGAAATCGCCGGTTTCAGCAAGCAATGTGCGTATAATCGACTTCAAGATGACCATAGACATACTTGCGTTCAAGCCCTTGCCCGAAACGTCGCCCATAATCATCATATAGCGGCTGTCTGTCAGTCTGATAAAATCGATGAAGTCGCCGCCAAGACTGCGCGCTGACTGTGAGATATATCCCAAGTCAATAGAAGGAACATTGATGCGGTCAACGTTATCCTGAATTGAGCGGATAATCTGAGACGACATCTGGATTTCGCGGTCAACAGTACCAATAACAGACTGGTTCGCAATATTTTTCAGATAGAAGCCGAACAAGAAGAAGTACGAATAAAGATTGTTCAGCGCTTTGTGGTCATAATCTGTAAAGCTGTTACCGTGGCGTTTTACACCGAGTGAAATAATGCCGAATATGTGGCGGCCTTCCCTTAAAATAATAAAAAGCTCTGAATCCCATTTATTAAAAAGCTCAAGAAGCTCATCTCTAAATGTTGAAAATTCGTGTCTTGAAGCAGCCATTGTCTTTGAAATGATAGAGCTTGAACAACCTGCAAGCGAATCTATCAAAGATTCTTTTGTAGATATAGAAGGAGAAAGTTTTCCGTCTGAATGGTGAATAGACTTAATCTCGCCTGCATCATTGTCAAGAAGCAGCTCAACATGCATTGTTTCTGTATACTGCTTCATCAATGCAACAAAATCATCGATTAATTTTGAAGGTTCTTCATTATAGTCAAATGCCGCCATCTTTTCTTCGAGAGCAGCTTCGTAGTTAGAACCCTGAGCAAAGCTCATCTTTCTAATTTTGAACGCAATGCTCCTCTGCACTATTACAAGCAGCGTAGCGCCGATTGTGAAAGCGCACCAGAAGAACATCGGCATTGACTGCCTGAATGGAAACAATATTGCGAATACCAGGCCAGCCAATACAGAAGGAAGTGCAAAGTCAATCAGGAATTTCAGCATCCAGCTTTTTACTGTATTGAAGTCAACCATTACAGAAGAGCGTACTGCGATGAAACAGACGACAACAGCAATTGCCATACAATATGTAAAAAGCAGATAATACAAAGGTGAATAAGACGATGCAACGCCGAGCAGCCAATAAAGCCCCGCACTTACAAGAACGCCAAGAATAACTATTATCATCTGTTGCCGGTACAGCTTAGTTTTATTATTCAAAGCCTTGCGTGCCAGAATAATAATAGAAATAACCGGGAACAGGACAATGAAAATCATTCTGTAAAGCGTATACCAGTCAAAGCCCAAAACCGGAGATATGGCTTCTGCAACAGTAAGTCTTTCAGTCGCACTTATTGAAATTGTGCCGAATTCCCAGACAAAAACAAGAGCAAGCGCAAGCAGAACATATCTAAAGATTGTATAAATCTTGTGCGGTTCAAATTTCGGATACTGCATTACAAAAATGAGAAAAGAAACCCCGAACAAAGCATAGCCGAACAGCATCAGCTTACCGGTCAAATTGATAAGCTGCGGATTCTTGGCGAACAGCGCAAGAAATACAAAAATGACAAAAATAACGTCAACAGCCAGAGACAAAACCAAATTAGTTAAAGCTTTTGACTTTGTCTCTTTTTCATCAAGATCTACATATAATGAAAAGAATATGATTCCGGTAATAAGCAAAACATTCAATAAAAAGAAAATCATAATTCTTACCTCTCAATTTTAACTGCAAGCATTGTTACATCGTCCCTGAGCTTTTTATCACCATTATAGTCAAGAACCAAATCTGAAATATCATTTACAAAGTGCTGTGCTGATTTGAACGCACTGTTCTGCAATGTCTGTTTGAACAATTCTGTATCGCCAAGCTCAACGCCTTCATCGTTCATAACTTCTGAAACACCGTCTGTGGCAATCAGAATCATATCGTCATAGAAAAGCTTTCTTGTTTCAACTTTAACTTCGTCAAGCTCGATAATACCGACAAGACTACAGTTTGATTCAAGCGGTTTAAGATTAAAGCCGCCCGGAGCTTTTGTTATGATAATCGGGTCTGACATTGAAGCGTTGATGTATGTGATTGTCATAGCCTCAGTATCGACTACACCGACAAACATAACTGTATACTTATCATCGAATTTCATGCCTTTAATAGCGCGGTCTACAGCGCGGATCATTGTAGGCAAATCTTCTTTGTTTTTGATGTTCTTTACAGTGTTGATAACGATGCCCATGACGAGCGCGGCGGCAAGACCTTTGCCGGAAACGTCGCCGAGCAAAAGCAGCGTCTTTGTTTCGGTTATCGGAAGCACTGTATAATAGTCGCCCGAAACATTAACGAGAGGCCGGAAGTAAGCGGCAATGTCGAGGTGCTTGATTTCCGGCATAACTTTCGGCAGGAACGAGCGCTGAGTTTCAGCAACCATGTTCCATTCCTTTGACAATTCAGAAATGCGGGTCAATTCAGTAATAATTTCACTGCGGCTAGTAAACGAAACGAATTCATCATAAAGCTGGTTAAAAACAATAGGATCAAACAGGCGTGTATAGCGGCAGAAAACATAAAAATGCTTTTTCTGGTATGCAATGAAAAAACCGCGTGCAGCATTCTGGTTAGAAACAATGCCGAATTCTGCATCAAGAAAATAAATGCCGTCCATGTGTCTTGCAGGGAAATTCCGCTCAAGTGTCTGCATAGTCTGCGTGTCACTGACAAGACGGTCAGGGCTGTTATAGATTACATACTGGCTCTGGCGGTCAATGAACAATACAGAGCAGTCGCCTCTGTCTTCAAGTTCCTGTCTTACTGCAGTAAACAAGTCGTCAAGGCTGTATGCAAAACGGATTTTTGAAATAAATGCACTCAAGATTTCAGTTTCTTTTGTATACAGAACATTTTCTTTGAGTTTATCACCCATCAACCGGTCTATAAAAGTTGAGGAAGCAAGCAAAATGCAGAATGCCACCGTTGCCACAACAAAACTGAAAGGAAATGTTGCGTCTTGAGTGGGAACAAGAAAATTTGCAAGCAGAACAAAAAACAATACACAGAGAAAACCGGAAAGGAAGAACAATAACTTTCGTCGAGTAGTATACATTTTGAATCCTTAAAAAAACATGTGGAGTGCTAATAGTATAACACATCTTTTAGAAATCTGTAAAACAAAAAAAGCAGGCCCGTATGAAAGAACCTGCTTTTTTAAGTTAATATCATCATTAACAGCACTAATTATTCAATTCTGAAAGATGAAGCGGTTCAGGCGATTCATTCTCGCCTTCAATTCTTGAAACTTCTTCAAGAAGCTGCTTTGACTTAGAAGAAAGCTTTGCAGGCACTCTTACGATAATCTTTATATAAAGGTCGCCCTTTCTGCCGGTGTTGCCGATCGGCACACCTTCATCTCTTACACGGAGAAGCTTGCCGTTCTGAGTTCCTGCCGGAATGCGGATTTTAATCTTCTTGCCGTCAAGCACAGTTACAGTAAGTTCCGCACCAAGCGCTGCCTGCATAATCGAAATCGGCACGGCGCAATACAAGTCTTCACCAGAACGCTCAAACTGCGGATGAGACTGAACATGCATAAAGATGAACAAATCTCCGGCCGGACCGCCGTTTCTTCCGGCATCGCCCTGCTTTGGAATGTTGATACGCTTGCCGTCATCAATTCCAGGCGGAATAGTAATCTGAATCTTGCGCCTGCGCTTCTCTAAACCGGAACCTCCGCAAGCCTTGCACGGATTATCGATAATGCTGCCCGTACCCTGACAAGTCGGGCAAGTCTGCGTCATAGAGAAGAAGCCGGAGCTGCGGCGGATCTGACCTGCACCCTGGCAAGTCGGGCAAGTCTTGCGCTTTGCGCCGTCTGCGCCGCCTGTACCTTTACACGCCTCGCAAGGCTCGTTGTGCGTAAACTGAATTTCGGTCTTTGTACCATAGACGGCATCTTTAAATGATATTTCCATATCATAGCGGAGATTTGCGCCCTGATTGTTCGCTTCTCCCCTGCCCCTTGAACGGCTGCCGCCGCCGAAGAAACTGCCGAAGATGCTTTCAAAATCAAAGCCGGCGTTACCGAATATGTCTTGAAAGTCGCTGTAAGCATGTGAATAGCCGCCACCGCCGCCCGCGCCCATGCCGTCAAGACCGGCAAAACCATACTGGTCGTAAATTTGACGTTTTTGGTCATCAGAAAGAACTTCGTAAGCTTCTGTAGCCTCTTTGAATTTTTCTTCAGCTTCTTTATTGCCCGGGTTTCTGTCCGGATGATATTGAATCGCTAATTTGCGGTAGCCTTTCTTTATCTCTTCTTTTGTTGCGCCTTTCTGAACACCAAGAACCTCATAATAATCACGTTTAGCCACGGTTTTACCCTTTTATAAAACTATTCAAATATGGATAAAGCCGCCTGCAAAACTGCAAGCGGCTTTAATATTATCGTCTACAAATATTATTTCTGTTCGTCAACAACTTCGTAGTCAACGTCATCAGCCTTGCCCTTTGAAGGACCGCTTGAAGCTGAAGAGCCTGCATTGCCGGCTGTACCGCCCATGTCAGGACCAGCACCGGCAGCACCTGCGCCAGCTGCACCGGCCGGGCCCTGCTGCTTGTAGATTTCTTCGGCAATCTTATAAGAAGCTTTCTGAAGCTCTTCTGTCTTTGCCTTGATTTCTTCTACGTTGTCGCCTTCAAGCGCACGCTTCAAAGCTGCAACTGCATCGTTGATTTTCTGCTTGTCTGCGTCAGAAACCTTGTCGCCCATGTCCTTAACAGCTTTTTCAGTTGAATAAATCATTGAATCAGCTTCGTTGCGGACATCTACGCGCTCACGCTCTTTCTTGTCAGATTCAGCGTTAGCTTCAGCTTCCTTAACCATGCGGTCAATTTCACCATCGCTCAAGCCTGTTGAAGATTCAATGCGGACGCTCTGCTCTTTGCCTGTTCCCATGTCTTTTGCTGAAACGTGAACAATGCCGTTTGCATCGATATCGAATGTAACTTCAATCTGCGGAACACCGCGTGGTGCAGGCGGAATGCCCTCAAGGTCAAAGCGGCCGAGAGTGCGGTTCTGGCTTGCCATTTCGCGCTCGCCCTGAAGAACGTGGATTGTAACTGCGCTCTGGTTGTCGGCGGCAGTTGAGAAAATCTGGCTCTTGCGGGTCGGAATCGTTGTATTACGAGGGATGAGTTTTGTACAAACTCCACCCATTGTTTCAATACCAAGAGAAAGCGGTGTAACATCAAGAAGAAGAACATCCTTAACGTCGCCGCCAAGAATACCGCCCTGAATAGCAGCACCGATTGCAACAGCTTCATCCGGGTTTACACCCTTTGAGCCGTCTTTGCCGAAGATTTCTTTTACAGTCTGCATAACTTTCGGCATACGGGTTGAACCGCCGACCAAAAGAACTTCATCAATTTTGTCAGCTGTAATGCCGGCATCAGCAATTGCCTTGCGGCAAGGCTCTTTTGTGCGCTCAAGCAAGTCTTCTGTCATCTGCTCGAACTTTGCACGTGTCAAAGTCTTCTGCAAGTGCTTAGGGCCTGTTGCATCGGCTGTGATGAACGGAAGGTTGATTTCAGTTGAAGACTGAGCAGAAAGGTCAATCTTAGCCTTTTCAGCTGCTTCACGGAGTCTCTGCAAAGCCATGCGGTCTTGAGAAAGGTCAATGCCTGTATCAGCCTTGAATTCGTCTATAAGCCAGTTGATAACCTTGCGGTCAAAGTCATCGCCGCCGAGGTGTGTATCGCCGTTTGTTGATTTAACTTCAAAAACGCCGTCGCCAAGTTCAAGAATAGAAATATCGAATGTACCGCCGCCGAGGTCGTATACGGCGATAATCTTGTCTTTTGACTGGTCTTTGTTAAAACCATAAGCCAAAGATGCGGCTGTCGGCTCGTTGATAATGCGCTTTACATCAAGACCGGCAATCTTACCGGCGTCTTTTGTAGCCTGACGCTGTGCATCGTTGAAGTATGCAGGAACTGTAATAACAGCTTCTGTAACTGTTTCGCCGAGATAGTCTTCAGCAGTTTTCTTCATTTTCTGAAGAATGAATGCGCTGATTTCCTGAGGAGAATATGGTTTGCCGTTAATGTCGATGCGGACATCTTCGCCATGATCGATAACCTTGTAAGGAACCATCTTGGCTTCGCCAGTAAGTTCGTTATAACGGTGACCGATGAAACGCTTAATTGAATAAACTGTGTTCTCCGGGTTTGTTACCATCTGGTTTTTAGCAGGCTGACCGACGATGCGCTCGCCCTTTGCAGTAAAACCTACGATAGACGGAGTTGTTCTTCCGCCTTCTGAGTTCTGAATAACAACAGGCTCGCCGCCTTCCATTACAGAAACACAAGAGTTGGTTGTTCCCAAGTCAATTCCAATAATTTTTCCCATAATCTATCTCCTATAGTTTATATATATCTAATAAAGCCGCCGGTTTTACGCTTATTCTGCGCTTTCGCCAGCTTCTTCCTTTTCAGGTTCAGTTTCTTCCGTCTTTGGCTTCGGCATGTTGACCAAAACCTTTGCATGACGGATCACGCGGTCTTTGAGCTTGTAGCCTTTAAGATAAACTTCTGCACAGACAGGCTCTTC
>CADBUT010000265.1 GCA_902797925.1 uncultured Spirochaetaceae bacterium | reverse complement strand
GAGGTAAATTCTTTGCCCCACTTTGAAATGATAAATGCATTGTCTTCTTCAAATTCTTTCATGCGCTGCGGAACAGCTTTTGGTTTTCCTGTACTGCCAGAAGTAAAAAGAAAAATGCGAGTTTCTTCACCAGAAAAAACCGGCGCACTTCGAATTTCATCTTCGGCAGACTGGCTGTCAGATTCGATTATATCCGGAATAAAATCTGATGCAGCAGAAACATCTTTTTGATCTGTAAGAAAGCGTCTGCCTTCCGTAAGAATTTCATGCATAAAAGATTCAGAAATATTCTGCGTAAGATAAACTGCTTTTTTGCACTGAAGCAGCGCAATGAACGTAATCAGAAAGAACCAGTAGTCTTCGCAGTGCAGAATCCATTCGTCGGCATTATGCGATTCAATAAAACGGCGCATTTTTGCAGTACCGGTTAAGAAATCTTTCCAGGTTTTATATGATTTTTTGTTCCAGGTGTCTTCATAGCAGACAATATATGAATCTTTTCGTGAATCATGCTTAAACTGTGATATAGGAAATGCTTTAATCATTTTTTTATCCACACTTTTTCTGATTATAAACTCAATGCTGAACAACAGGCCCATGAGCAAATATGAAATGCCGCCGTTATACAGCGACCAAACAGCGTCAGAAGCACAGAATGCAGTCCATGCTGCAACGGAACCATTTGCAATAAAAAAGCAGCACCAGACAACAGTAACTTTCCGGCAGTACGCGCGGACCTGCGGCTCAAAGGAAGAGCCCTTTATAGACTTGTCAGCAAGTGTTGCAAACCTGAAAATAACAGTCGGCTCAAAAAAAAGCGTACTTCCAAAAAAAAGCAGCAGCATTCCGTTTATAATCACAGAATACAGCTTTAGAAAAACAGTCTGCTGCGTAAAAAAGCAGACAAGCCCTGCCGAAATAAGCAGGAAAGACGCTGCAACCGGCCGGTAATCTAGTATACTACGTTTTTTTTCAGAGCTGCGCGAACCGGTTGCATACAAAAAATAGACTGCCGCAACTGAAACAATGCACAGCGAAAAAACCCGGACAGGCAGTTTAAGCACAACCAGCCCGAGAAAAACAAACAGCGGATAAACAGCTGCACCAATATACAGAAATACTTTCAGGTACCGTTTCATCAAGACAAATACGGCATAAGAACCGTTATAACATCTTGTATTGTCCGTACAGACTGAAATACAGACGGATCGATAGGACCTTTGCCTTCAGGAATATAATCCTTCATTTTTACAATGAGATCTACAGCATCAATAGAATCAAAATTCAAATCTTCAAAAAGCGTTGCTTCCAGTGTTATTTTTGATTCATCTACTTCAAATTCCGAAACCATAACACTTTTCAGTTTTTCAAAAACATCATTTTCTGTCATAACACAAATCCTTAGTTATTGCTCTGCTGTGAGGAAATATAATCGGCAAGTGCATTGACAGATGAAAAATACTTTTTATTGTCTGCACTTTCAGAAGAAAATTTTACACCGAATTTCTTCTTTAATGCAACGCCAAGCTCAAGCGCATCAATTGAATCAAGCCCAAGCCCTGCACCAAAAAGTGGTTCAGAATCAACAATGTTTTCCGGGGTAATATCTTCCAATTCAAGAGAAGAAATAATAACTTCTTTTATCTTCTTTTTTAAGTCGTCCATAAATAATCCTCAACAGAATAAACTGAAAGATTGTAACATGAAATGAATGAAAACTTCAATATACTGAATATTGAGCAGCACCGTAATCGTGAACAAAAACGAGAAAAGCAGGCTTGTGTTCAAAGATGTTTTCCGCTAATATGTGTGTCCAAGGGGAGCTGGCGCAATGCCGGCTGAGAGTAGGAAGTTTTCCTTGACCCATAGAACCTGTTCAGGGTAATGCCAGCGTAGGGAGAAAAAAATGTTTGACAAATTTTTATCCAATCTTAGAAATCAAAATCCATTGGTTCACAACATTACAAATTATGTAACTGTAAATGATGTTGCGAATATTCTTTTAGCTGCCGGAGCAAGTCCGGTTATGTCTGATGAAGCTGCTGATGTTAAGCAGATGTCTGCAATAAGCAGCGCTATAAACATTAATGTCGGCACTTTAAACAAACGCACAATTAAATCGATGTTTCTTGCAGGAAAAATTGCAAACGCAAACGGCCGCGTTGTAGTTCTTGACCCTGTCGGCGCAGGCGCAACAGATTTGCGTACAAAAACTTGTCTAAACCTCATTAAAAAAGTTCACTTTGATGTAATAAAAGGCAACATGTCTGAGATTAAGACACTCGCATCGGCTGTCTGCAAAAATTCAGCAGAAAGCAATAACGAAGTTAATCAGACAAAAGGTGTTGATGTAAACGAAAACGATGTCATTTCAGAAAACAACCTTGCAGCAAATATTTCGCTTATTAAGAATTTCGCCAAGGCAACCGGAAGCATCATTGCTGTTACAGGCAAAATTGACTTAGTCAGTGACGGCGAAAAATGCTACGTAATCCAAAACGGCCATGAACTTATGGAAAAAGTCTGCGGAACAGGCTGCATGATTTCCGGCCTGATGGGCGCATTTGTTGCAGCAAATGCTGACCGCAAACTTGAAGCGGCTGCCGCCTGTATCTGCGCGATGGGAATCTGCGGAGAACGCGCTGTAAAATCGCTTGCAGACGGCGAAGGGAACATCACACTGCGCAATAAGATTATTGACGGTTTTATGAATATTGATGACAATGTCCTGCAGACTGAGGCAAAGATAGAACTTAGATGAAGTGCTGATTAATGCCTTGTCCGGAAGGCTGCATCAACTGCGCAGATACAAACCACATGGGCTGCGGGACTTTTTTTACCACAAGCGGAAAAAAGTACCCGCACTATGAAAAAGCCCTGACTTTGACAGTTGAAATTGATGCGGCTTAGGAAATGAACGACCATGGAAATAATGACTAAAAACGAATTAAAAAAATCACTTTTGCTGTATGCTGTTACCGATAGACACTGGCTTAACGGCATGACTCTTGAACAGCAGGTTGAACTTGCAATAAAAGGCGGCGCAACTTTTGTTCAGCTCCGCGAAAAAAATGCAGACGAAGACGAATTTTTAGAACTTGCACTTAAAGTTCAGAAAGTGTGCCGCGCGTACCGCGTTCCGTTTGTGATTAACGACAACGTGGAGCTTGCAAAAAAAATTGACGCAGACGGAGTTCATGTCGGACAGGAAGATATGAACGCCCTTGATGTAAGAAAACTTATAGGCTCTAAAAAAATTCTTGGAGTTTCTGCATCAACGGTAAGCGAAGCGCTTCTTGCAGAAAAACAGGGCGCAGATTATCTTGGCGTCGGCGCAGTTTTTGCAACAAGTTCAAAAGATGATGCAGAATCGGTTTCACACAAAGCCTTAAAAGAAATTTGTGATGCAGTAAAAATTCCGGTTGTGGCAATCGGAGGTATAAGCATTAATAATGTTGATGAACTTAAAGGTTCTGGTATCGCAGGTATTTCTGTGATAAGCGCAATTTTTGGAGCTGCCGACATAAAAGAAGCTTCAAAAAAGCTGCATACAAAGGCGGCAGAACTTTTTAATTGACCGCGCCGGCATAAGCAGCACAAAAGAGGAAAAAGCTATAAACAATGGAAGTAAAAATCAGAATTGCTAAAAAAGAGGATGCGGCAGCGCTCCTTGAAATTTACTCTTATTTCGTAAAAAACACGGCAGTTTCTTTTGAATACGAAATTCCGTCTTTAAAAGAATTTGAAAGGCGCATTTGCACTACGTTAGAAAATTATCCGTATCTTGTTGCAGAGACAGACGGAAAAATTACCGGCTATGTTTATGCCGGCAGATTCAGCCCGCGAACTGCTTATGACTGGGCAGCAGAAACTTCGATTTATGTAGACAAAGACTTTCACCGTCTTGGAATCGGAAGGAAGCTCTACGAAAAGCTTGAAGAATATTTAACAGCACAGAATGTTACAAACCTTTATGCCGGCGCCGCAGATCCAGCCGTAGAGAATGATCCATATCTTACAAAAAACAGCGAGTATTTTCACAAAGCAGCCGGTTATAAAACAATAGGCAATTTCAGCCGCATCGGTTATAAATTTGACCGCTGGTACAATCTCATCTACATGGAAAAAATCATCGGCGAACATTACAGCCCGCAAAAAGCCTTTGTTCCTTTTTCAAAATTGAACCGGTAGCTTAGAAAAACCAAAAACAGCTTGACATCTAACCTTTTACAAAATAACATTCAAATGTTACAATTATATAAATTTTTAAGTACATAAGGAGAGAACAAAAATGAAAAAGTCAATCATCCTTTTAGTTCTTATTTTGCTTTTTATTTTGCCTCTGTCTGTTGCATCAGCAGACACAAATAAAAATCTTAACATTTCAGTTTTTACAATGCAGAAAGGTGAGAAGCCGTCTGCAAATAACAAAACTTACAAATGGATTAAATCGAAATTCGGTGTATCATTCACCTGGGATATTCTCGCCGGTGACAAAGACCAGAAAATTGGTTTGCTCATCGCTTCTGGCAATCTTCCGGACTTGGTCGAAGTTGATTCTGACAAATTTCAGAATGCAGGCTGTCTCCGCGACCTAAAGCCGCTTATCGAAAAATATGCACCGAATTTAAAAAAGCACTATGCTTCCGCCTGGAAGAAAATGATTTACATTGACTCAGAAAAAGATGCAAATGGAAAAATCATAAAAGAGCACATCTACTCTCTTCCAAAGTACGGTGTACTTGACGGCACTCCGTCTGATACATACTTCAACCAGAGTGCATGGTGGATTCAAAAAGCCGTTCTCAAAGAATTCGGCTACCCTGTAATCAAGACTGTAGAGCAGTATTTTGACCTTATTGAAGCTTATTACAAAAAGCACCCGTCAATCGACGGAATGCAGACAATTCCATTCAATATTGTCACAGCCGACTGGGAAGCATTTGACTTATGGATTCCGCCGAATTTTCTTGCAGGTTATTCAAATGACGGCGACGGCCACGTTGATTTTAAAAACGGAAAATATGTTTATAAAGACAATTTTACTGATGAAAATGCTAAAAGATGGTTCAAGCTTGCCAACAAATATTTCAACAAGGGTTTGATAGACCCTGCATCTTTTACAGACAACCGCGACCAGTACTATGATAAGATTTCGCAAGGCCGTGTTCTCGGTATGTTCATTCAGGGCTGGCAGTTCATGGGGTTTCCAGAACAGCAGCTATGGTCAGCTGGAAAATTCGAAAGAACTTATGTTCCGCTGCCGCTTACATTTGATGAGTCAATTAAGCCTCATTACCGCGACCAGCAACTTCCAGCCCTACAGGACGGTTATGGTATTACAACAAGCTGCTCAGAAGAAAAGGCCATTAAGATTCTTCAGTTTATGGACAAAATGCTTGAAGAAGAAAATCAGCGGATTCTTTACTGGGGCTTTGAAGGTGAAGACTGGCAGAGAGATGCGCAGGGCCGGCCTTATAGAACAGACAGACAGCGGCTGCAGCAAAACAACCCTGTATGGATTTTGCAAAACCGCGCTACATTCTGGGCAACAGAAGCGCCGAAGCTTGAAGGAAAAATGCCCAGCGGATATACACGTGTTATAGACGACCTTCCATGGGAATATGCAGCGACACAGAAATATATTGACCTTGAAGTCTGGAAAGCTTACGGCGTCAACTCTGATGCTGAGCTGATGGATAAAGACCCGCCAAAAAATGCAGGCTGGTATCCAATGTGGCAGTGCAGCCCTTCGCCTGAAAAGGGCGGATTCGAGGCTGAAGCTTATTATGCAATGATGGGCTTAGAAACGCTTCCGCGGAAGTACCTTCCGCTGATGATTCTGGGCAGGCCCGCTGATTTTGAAAAGACTTGGGCTGAATATGCAGCGCTTATGAAGCCGCTTACAGATGTATACAACAAGTTTATGCAGCAGCAGCTAGATGCCCGCGTTGAACTTTTCGGCGGTTATCAGTAATTTTCCGCGCTGAAAATGCTCCGTTTGTCTGAATAATATTCTGCGACTGTCAGTAGAATGTTTTGCGACTGTCAGGATAATATTTTGCGGCGCTCAAGATAATATTCTGCGACTGTCCGCAAGATGTTTATCGACGGTCTAGATAATCTTCTGCGACGGATAAGATAATCTTTTCGTCTTGTCAGATTGTACTTTGCACCGGCGAACTACGGTCACTTCGACTACGCTCAGTGACCGTGCACGCCCGACAATGACAGTATCTGCCGCCGGCGCTTGTGCTATTGCTTTTTCTTTAGCCCGGTAAGCTGAGACACGACAATCGCCGTAAACATTATGACGCAGCCTAGAATTTCGCGGCCGGTCAAGCGCTCTTGAATCAGAATTGCGGCGGAAAGAGCTGCAAAAACTGATTCCATGCACATCAAAAGAGATGCAATTGTCGCCTCGCAGTATTTTTGCCCGACAACTTGAAGCGTGTACGCAATTCCGCAGCTCATAATGCCGGAATAGAGCAGCGCAAGCCCCGCATGTTTTATGCCCGCCCAATGCGGCGTGTCGAAAATCAGCATGAGCACAAGCGAAATTAGGCCCGCCGTGTAAAATTCTGCGCAAGAAAGCTTGATTCCATCACATTCAGGCGAAAATTTCTCAATAAGCAGAATCTGGCACGTAAAGAACACGGCGCAAATCAGCGTGAGCACGTCGCCCATGTTTACGCTGAAATCGTCGCCGCCTTTGAAGCACAAGCAATAAAGGCCCACAAAGCCCATGGCAATGCAGAGCCACGTGAGCAGCGGTATGCGCTTTTTCATAAAAAGCCCGGCAATCGGCACAAAGAACATGTACATTGCCGTAATGAACGCAATTTTTCCGGCTGTTGAATAATTGAAAGCATATTGCTGAAGGTTAGTCGCGATTGCGAGAAAAACACCTATGATTGCGCCGTAAACGATGGTCTTTTTGTCTGTCTTTTTGCGCTCTTCAAGCTGCGCTTCGGTCATTTTTTTTGCGGAAATTCTGTCGCGGAGCAAAATGAACGGCACAAGAACAGTTGCGCCCATCAATGTGCGTATTGCCATAAAAGTGAACGGCTCAACCGTTTCTGCGCCGACGCTCTGCGAAACAAAAGACGCGCCCCAGATTATCGCCGTCAAAAGAAGAATCAACACGCCCTTAAGCTGTGTCTTGCTGTTTTGAAATTCCATGATGCCGCATCATAGCAGATTTAAGCATTACAAGCAAATGCCAAGATTGTCGGGTCAAGCCCGACAATGACAGAAAATTGATTCCGATCACTGAGCGTAGTCAAAGCAACCATGTGCGGTCACTTCGACTGCGCTCAGTGACCGTGCACGCCCGACAATGACACACGCGGCAAACCCGTGCGCACCCGTCATTGCGAGCCGAAGGCGAAGCAATCGCGGTTCGCATTTGGTTTATGCTAAAGTTTTGAGATTGAACTGGCGAACCCGCCAAGTTTCGTCTTGCGACGAAACTTGATAGATGAGTGTACACGGCGGCGCGGTTTGAGCATATGTGCAAAAG
>CADBUT010000264.1 GCA_902797925.1 uncultured Spirochaetaceae bacterium | reverse complement strand
TTTTCTTTACCGACAAACAGACCTGTAACAAACAGACCGAAAGGACGCAGAATCTCGTCGTTGGCAAAAAACTCGCCCGTCAGCAGCCCCATTATAAAGCTTGAAAGCCCGATCGAAATAAATACAAGCGAATACTTGTTCCAGCCGCCGACTTTTAGAATGTTGAAATACATTAAAAGCCCGGCAAGAATAAACACAAGCCCCTGCCCTGCGTCGCCGAACATAATGCCGAAAAGCAGCGTAAAGAAAGCCGCAACAAACGGCGTCGGGTCAATCGTGCCATATTTCGGTGCACCGTAGCTGAAAATCATGCCTTCAAAGCTTTTTATAAGCTTACCGTGTCTGAGCTTTACAGGCACCTGCGCACGCCCACTTTTTACGGCGGCTACTTCTTCAGGCTTGTACTGGCGTACCGCGATACGGCCCTCTGTCAGGTTGTCAAGCTCTTTTATAAGCTTGTCAGACTCATATTCAGGTATCCAGCCTGTAACGCGGTAGACTAACTGTGTTGCTTCAAGTTTATCGCGGAAAATCTGCACCTGCATACCGACAGAAAATCTCTGTAAGAGCAGAAGCAGCTTATCTTTATGTGTTTCAGCATAAGAAGCGCGCTGCTCGCTAATGTCGGCGAGAGCCTTTTTGGCAGCCTCACACTGCTCTTTAAGGCTTTTAAGCATGTCGTCAGGCACACCTGTAAAATCTTTTGGAATTTCAAGCGGAATAAAACCGAATTTCTTAAGCTCGCTGTCGAGCGCGAATCTTGATTTTCTTGAACAGGCGGCCATAACCCTTGTCTTGTCATCGCCAAGCGGAATAATCACAGCGTGTTCCCCTAAAGCAAACTCAAGGTCATCTAAAACAGCAGGGTCAATCTTGCCGATTCTCATCGTCAGAAATGACAGATGCTCAAGCTCGCTGTAAGACACTTTAAGATTTGCAAACGCAGCAGCTTCCTTATAAGCGTCTTCAACTTTTTTAAGCTCTTCTTTAGCTTTTATTTCCTGCTCGCGCAGCGCATCTACAGCACTTATAATTTCTGCAGCATCTGAAAAATCTTCGGTTTTCGGGCTTTCAGGCTCAGAGTCATAATCTGTCAAATCAGGTATGTCAAGATAAGAGCGTATAATCTGAAGGTTCTCAAAAATTTCCTTTGAAGAATTCTGACTGGAAGAAGAATCTGAATTGCGTGTATAAAACTGAAAAACAGCTTTTTTACCCAGATATTCTATTACCGGGTCAACATCTTCTTTCATAATCATCAGTTCAATAAGCCGCATTACAGCCGTTTTAACCATTTATTCATTCTCCCAAACAAATTTAGTCATCTATAAAACATCAGAGTCTTTAGACTCCGGCAAATTCTTTAGTTTCTTCCTCGCCGACATCAAGGCGAAGACCTTCAGCCGCGGTGCATATATAATCAAGCTCAAGCTCGCGTATCATAAACCAGGGAACAAGAACAGCGCTTGAGCATGGAAATTTGTGGAACATGCGCAAAGCCATTTTGTGAATCTTGTTGCTGGCAGCGCGCTGCAGATAACGCGGGTCTACAGTCCAGGCCGTAACATCATCAGCCGGGTTAAGCAAATCAGCATAATTCCATGACGCCCATTCAGAATATATATCAAGCGGCTTGTGCAGAATCTTGAGCACCGGCTCAATAAGCACGTCGTTCTCAAGCGGCTCTGTACCAGAACCTGCAAGATAAGCCAGCACATCGTCCGGCTCCATATTATAATACAGTTTAAGCCTTATTGCCCAAACAATATTTTGTAAAATAAGCTGCTCTTTTATAAGCTCCTCAATGGTTCCTTTTGCTTCGCCCCTTGTTTTCTTTACGGCGTGCCAAAGATCAACAACATACTGCGCGTCAAGCTTGTGCTCAAAATCTTTGACGTCTTTAGCCTCAACAACGTCAGTAACCCATGCAAAACAGCCATCCTCAGTCATTTTGGCAATGTTAGGCCACGCCCTGTATTTAATCTGCGAAAAGCGTCCGGTGTCGGTAACGTCCGGCAAATCTTTTTTGCCGGTGCGCAATGCGAAATTAATCTTTTTGATGTTTGAATAATCAAAAGAACGGAGCAGCTGCAATGCCACAGGCTCCGGTCTGTCAAAAGAATCAACAAGAGAAATGTATTCGCTTAAGAAACGGTTTTCTGCGTTTTTTTCTATGGTCTGAGCAAGTACGTTTTCTGGAACAGCCGGTGCAGGACTTTCAAAGACAGTCTGCCACAAGTCGGCAAGATTTTTTGCCTGAAACAGCCTGTTTGCACGCTTACCGACAAAAGCCTTGGCGAGCATTCCGCTTGTTTTTGCATAGATATACTCAACAGAACCAGAAGAATCTAACATTAAAAACAACCTCAAGCTTTAAAAAACAGTTTTTCAAGCAATTCATTAAAGCTCTGCTTGTTCTGAGGCCAGTTTTCTACTTCAGAACAGAATAAATCCAGTTCTTTTTTATGCTCTTCTTTGAACATTTCTACAGATTTTCCATACACAGATTCATTTTCATTTATGATTTTTTCGTATGCTTCTTTGAATTTTTTGTCAGCATCAGTGTGTGCAATTTCCAGACGTTTGTCATATTCAGACTGGGCATTTGATAAAAGCTCCGCAGCCCCACGTTCAACATCAAACAGATGCTCAATTACATTTTGATCCATTCAGATACCCTACAGACATAAATTTAGAACTAAAACACAATAAAAGCAAGCACTTTATTTGAAAAAAGCATCATCTTTTAAAACAAAAAAGGTTTCTGTTAATTCCGTACTGAATCAACAGAAACCATTCCAACTCAATTTTTTATAAAAACTGAACCTGCCGTACCAATATTCGACCTGTTCGGAAACTCAGTTAGTTTTCGAACAGGTCAGCAATTTTTCAGGCTAAAGCCTTACAAAATTGCAATTTA
The DNA here is from genome assembly GCA_902797925.1 of uncultured Spirochaetaceae bacterium. Classification (GTDB taxonomy): domain Bacteria; phylum Spirochaetota; class Spirochaetia; order Treponematales; family Treponemataceae; genus UBA1240. Next base: position 3,200 of record CADBUT010000264.1, on the reverse strand, counting down.
CTAAAGTTCGTGTTCGGAAAGCTGAAGTTTCCGAACACGTCTATTAAAAAGACACAAGTTCATCTTCATAGCGGCACAGCACCTTATACATTCCGTCTGCAGAAGACTGCTGCAAAAGATCTGCGTAAAAAGTGCCCTTCTCTAAAAGCTCGGTAAGGCGCTTCAACACACGCAGATGAAGCTCGCTCTCGTCAAGCGATGAAACAAGCAGAAAAAACAGATAAGTAGGTTCACCGTCTAAAGAATCAAAATCAATGCCGTTGCGCGCAATTCCGATTACACCGTGAATGCCTTCAACACAGGCAGACCTGCCGTGCGGAACAGCGACATTCTTCAAAAAGCCTGTAGACATCTTGTTCTCGCGCTCTACAACTGTGGCAAGAACCTGTGAACGGTCTATGCCAGGGTTTGCCCTTACGAAAATCTCTACAAGTTCGGCAAGAACTTCTTCTTTTTCTTCGCTTTCAAGTTCAACACACATTGTTTTGGGTGAAAAAACTTCGCCTAATATCATTTGAACCTCAACAAATATGTCTGAAAAAATAAAGCCGTAAAATCACATGGATTCTACGACTTTAATCATACAGCTATACAAAAAATTTATTCAGCCGAAGAAGCTTCTACTTTTTCTACAGTTGTTTCAGTATTTGCGTTTTCTGTCCACCATTCGCCGTTCTGTTCCTGTGCAGGAGCATTTGGAACTTCGAGATTTGGAGCTACAGAAGATTTATTCAAAAGTGCAAGACCAAAACTTGTAATGAAAAACAAAGCAACAAGAACATATGTTGTTTTAGTAAGTACATTTGCCGAACGGGAACCGAAAGCCTGTGAACCGGCACCGCCAAAAAGGCCGCCCATTCCGTCACTTTCATCATTCTGCAAAAGAACAATACCTACTGTTAAAATACAGATGATTACAAAAACAACAAGAAGAATTATACTGATAACGCTCATATCAATTACTCCACTTCAAATATTACAAATCGCTAGTATAATACAGAAAATTGGAAAACTTTGCAATAGCGTTTCGGGGTTGCGACTGGGGTTTATCTATGGAAGGGCTTAATCGGCAACCCCTGCAAGATTGCGCTGTGCGCAATCTTGTAACCGGTGCACATCGAATATCACGGGGTTGCGACAGGGCTTTATCTACAGAACTAGATTTATTGGCAAACCCGAAACAACAGGCTCGACAAGTTTGGCGGCATGTGTTATTATAATTTCTTCTTATTATATGAGACGAGGTGGCATTATGAAACTGAACATGAACTTAAAAGACAGAGATTTCTTAACTCTTAAAGATTTTACACCGGAAGAAATAATCTATCTTTTGGATTTGGCCGCTGATTTAAAAGACAAGAAAAAGAAAGGCATTCCAGTTGACACTTTGCGCGGCAAGAATATCGCATTGATTTTTGAAAAGACAAGCACACGCACAAGATGCTCATTTGAAGTTGCCGCACATGATTTGGGAATAATGACCACATATCTCGCCGAAGGTTCACAAATCGGCAAAAAGGAAAGCATTGCCGACACGGCGCGCGTTCTTGGCCGCATGTACGAAGGCATTGAATACAGAGGCTTCGAGCAGTCAATTGTCGAAGAACTTGCAAAATATGCTGACGTGCCTGTTTGGAACGGCCTTACAAACGAATTCCACCCGACACAAATGCTTGCAGACATGCTCACAATCCGCGAGCATTTCGGCAAGCTCAAAGGCTTGAAGCTCGTCTATTTTGGCGATGCACGCTACAACATCGGCAACTCTCTTTCAGTTGTCTGCTCAAAATTGGGCTTAAACTTTACGGCATGCGCGCCGGAAAAGTATTTTCCTGCAAAAGAGCTGCGCGACGAATGTCAGAAATGGTGCAAAGAAAGCGGCGGCTCTGTAACATGCACAAGCGACATTAAGGCAGCCGCAAAAGACGCGGACATAATCTACACCGATGTCTGGGTTTCTATGGGAGAGCCTGACGAAGTTTGGGCGGAACGCATAAAAGACTTAAAAGCTTATCAGGTAAATAAATCTGTAATGAAGCTTGCAAAACCTACAGCGATTTTCCTTCACGATTTGCCGTCGTTCCACAATCTTGAAACAACAATCGGCAAAGAAGTCGGCAAGAAGTTCAACATAACTGAAATGGAAGTAACCGACGAAGTTTTTGAGTCTGAACAGTCGCACGTCTTTGACGAAGCTGAAAACAGAATGCACACCATCAAAGCCGTAATCGCCGCCACGCTCGGCTGGAAACCGGCAAAATAGCTTTTAAGACTTGCGGTTACAGCCGACTGTTTTGCCGCCCCAAGCTTTGGAATTGGTTTTTTCGCGGGCGATAACAGCGTCAAAGTCTGCTTCTGGCGCACAGTTCTTTTCGATGCGCAGAGCCGCCGCATGAAGCCGCTTCAAGCACTGCGATTTATCGTCATAGCCGAGCTTAGACTTTTCGATTGATTCGCCGAGGACGCGGATAGTTTCATCGTATACTTTGAGCGGAACCGGGAACGGGTGACCGTCTTTGCCGCCGTGTGCAAAGCTGAAACGCGCAGGGTCGCTGAAGCGGCTCGGTGTGCCGTAGATTACTTCGCTTACAAGCGTGAGCGACTGCACCGTGCGCGGCCCAAGCCCCGGAGTAAGCAGCAGTGACTCAAAGTTTTCAGGCTCTGACTCATAAGCCTGCACCAAAACTGCGCCGAGCCGCTTTAAATCAACGTCTGCCGCTTCAAGATGATGCCTTGCCGGCATTACGAGCGTCTTATAGTTTTGCGCCGTTTCTACTGCCGCCGTGCTTTCGTCTGCAAACAAATCAAGCTGGCCGTTAGCGGCCGCAGCCTGAACATGAGAATCTGCAAACACTTTTGCAGATTCTGCAATAATTTTGTCAGGCTCTTCCTTTGCAAGGCTCAAAATGCCGGAACGGGTCGGCGCGGCTTTTTCAGCCGTCAAGTTCAAGATTGAGCCGCGGTTTTCGCCCACAACGCCAGTGTGCGGCGTTTCCACAAATGAATCAAGATTAAGCGAACACCAGTGATAGCGCCTTGCCGTTTTGGTTTGTGCATTCATGCCCTGCTGCACCACAGCCCAGCTGCCCTTGTCTGTCAATATAAAGTTGTGCTGATAAAGCTGAAAACCGTCTAAAATGGCGGTGTTGTCAACTTTGGCGCATAGTCTGCTTGAGCGCACAAGGCTTTCGCCGTCTAAG